>JBGPEV010000031.1:0-11722 GCA_041482995.1 bacterium
ACAGCACGCCAAGCCCTTCGAGTGGAAGTTCACGCGCCAGCATCTCGCCGAACTCCTAACCAGGTTGGCCGCGCAAAGCGCTCGGCTCGCAAAGTGTGCTTGAGAAAACACGTCATCGAATTTACGATCCAGAGCACTAAGTCATCAAGTGGCTCTTTGGAGGCCAGCGCACCAGACTCGGCTTGTGCGAGTTCATCCGAGCCGGTCCCCACGTCAATCGGACCGGGAACGGTAGGCATGCCATGGTCTCGATTAGCCACGGCTGATTAGTCCCTGGAAGTAGTCGCGAATGCGGTCTCTCGGGATTACGGCATTCTGACCGTAGTGGTCCCAGACCTCTTTCCACGGCGTCCCTTCCCTATGCGTGAATTTTGAAAGATCTATTCCAGAATACCTTCCGTATTTCTCAAAGACCTGATCAACAATGTTTTTCTCATCCTCTTCAAATTCCGCAGGAGAAAAATCGCCTAGATTATCGGTAATCTTCTGGGGACCGGAAGGAAGGGCTACATAGACGCTACGAATCACTGGGCCATATTTCCACGCGAGGACATCGTCCTGGATGAGCGACCTATCAAGGGCGCCCAGTACAAAGCCATGGGCTAGATAGACTAATGATAACTGCACAATCAATGTCCCAGGCTCCGTGCCACATTACCAAGCCCTGTGCGGGTTCGCGGACACAAGAACGGACATTCCTTATGTAGCCGTCAGTAGCTTCATGATTTGGAGTGAATCCAAACCCCCTTGCTCTCGCGCCTTTTTGATAAAGTAATTGGCAACAGCCACAGAACTATGAATTTTCTTGGCTTCGCTCATTTGCCCTCCATGGCAAGGTAACCCCACTATGAATGGTAGCAGAATTCCATGGATTGCCAATTCCTTTCAATCTCGATCACGCCCCACCGAGGCCAATCGGTTGACAGCCCCCACCCTGCGCGGGATCATGGTCGCTCCCGTTCACTCCTGGTGCGCCCGGCTCGGATGGCTCGTTATCGTGTGGAATTCTGCAGGGACTGGATCCTCGGCCGCTGGGGGTTCACCGACCGGTTGTTCTTCGAACTCGGTGGCAAGGTGACCGAGCCCTCGCGGCTGGAGAATGCCTGGCTGGTGGAGTACCGCGGCGACGCGCGCAAGCTGGGGCGCTACCTGAGCGAAGCCCTCAACATCCAGGAAGCGGACTACGAGCGGTTCGGCGCCATTTTCGAAATCCAGGAAATGCCGGGCGATACTAAGAGCGCCTGACAAAACTGCGAACTGCCTCAACACAAAGGACACAAAGACCACGAAGGAACACAAAGGACAGCAAGATTTTTTGCGCAGACTCATCGGGCGATTTGAGCCAATTCGGCGTTTTAGTGTGCCTCTTCACCTTTCTCAGGACGGCTGCGACGCATAGCGACGATCTCTTCGTGGTCGGCGCCTGCCCTTGAGCCCTTCGCGTTGCTCAAGGGTAAACTCCGCGAAGGGTGTTTCCGCAGTTTTGTTAGATGCTCCAAGCCGCCCCCGAGGGCCCGCGCCCACGCCCGCGTGTAGGGCTTCCCCTGAAATTCGCCGGACCGCCGTCCATGCCGCGCCCTGTCACCTGCCGCACTGCCCGGTGGATCGCCCTTGCGGCCCTGGTCTGGCTGCTCGGCCCGGCCGCGGCGGCCTCCGCCGCGCCCGAGGGCGTGGCGGGCACCTACCGCATCAACTCCTGGCGCGATCTGGAGGCCCGCGGACTGTACCACTTCTTTTACCTGGACCCGGGCGGGCGGTTCTACCTGGCGGGGGAATGGCCCGGCAGCGAGACCTCCCGCTTTGGCGGCACCTGGAGCGTCCAGGGCGACCGGCTGCATCTGGTGGGGGTGGCCGACGTGAAGACGAGCCAGGGGCATTGGACGATCCCCTTCCAGCGCACCTTCCGCGTGGAGGGCGCCCCGGGTGCGCCGAGACTCACGCCGTTGCCGGAGAAGAACCGCTTCGGGCTGCTGGGCTGGCCCAATGCCTTCGTCTACCTGCAGGCCGCCCCGGCCGTGAACCTGCCCGGCAACGCCCTGCCCGCCGATCCCCTGCAACTCGTCCGGTTGAGCGAAGCGTTGGCCCCCTGAAGGTAGAAGCCTTTGCGTGGCTCGAGATCCGGCCCGGCCCTCATCCGACCCCAGCGCCATTGGGCGCCTCGCGCAAGCGCTCGGCACCGTGCAAGGCACCTTCTCCCGCTGCGCGGGCGAAGGGAACTGCTGTGAGGGGCCAACAGAGCGCTTTTTCCCTCGCCCGCGCAGCGGGAAAGGGTGGCTTTGCCGAAGCCAAAGACGGGTGAGGGCCGGACCAGCGGTTGGAAGGACTTGTGCAAAGGTCTCACCCCGTGCCGGGACGGCGCATGGTGCGCGGGCGTGCCATGTCCCTACTCGGGCCGGAAGTCCGCGGCCTCCGTGGGCAGCGTGAACGTGAGCGGCGGCGGATTGCCGGGCAGGGCGAACTCCCGCAACCCGAGCACGAGGCGCGGCTTCGACTCCTGCACGTACACGCGCACCCGCTCCGGCAGGCGCACCGGCGGCCCGCTGCTGGACGGCACGTCCAGATAGCCGCGGTATTCCACACGCACCTGCATCACGTGGCGGTGCTGCTTCACCCAGGAGAGCGGCAGGCCATCCTCCCCCAAGGTGAAGATATAGCGCTCCTCGCCGATCTCGTAGCTCGCCTCGTGCGGGCCCAACAGCGTGCCGTGCCCCTGTTCGAACCGGCGGCGCTCCACGCGGCCCGTGACCACGGTGCGGAATTCCTCCGGCGTGAGATCGATGCTGAACAACTCCTGACGCGTCTCGGAAAGATTGTCGCCCTGGTAGTAGGTGCGATTCACGTAGTCGAGCACGAGCAGCCGCAGATCGTCGAAACGCACCTCGAGGGCCAGGGACCCGGTCACCCGCGCATGCAATTGAATAAGGGTGTCCGCGCCCGGCCCCGTGCGCAGGAACAGCTCGCCCGCCTCGGACTTGTCCCGGTAGCTGAACGACACCACGCCGCGCGCCTCCAGGGCGGGCAGTCCGTCATCGACCAGGAAGTCCCGCAGGCGGGTGAAGTCGGGCGGAGCAACGGGGGGCGCGGCGGTACACGCGGCGATCAGCAGCGCGGCCGCAACGGCACCTGCCAACGCTGCTCCGCGCCCAGGGTAGCGCGGAGGCGCTTCCCAGTCCCGAGCACGCAGCGAGGTGACGCGGGGGGCACTCACTTCATGAAGAATTTCTCGGCCGCCAGGAATAGGCCGACGTAGACGGCGGCGATGACGGCGAAGGTGGCCAGAACGGAGAACTCGTGCATGGTAATCCGTGGGTCAAGCGTGGCGTTGCCGCACCGGGCTTGGGCCACCCAGGGCGCTGTTGTTGGGCCGATCATTATGCAATTGATCCGCACAGTCAACCGCCAGGATTCCGCCCCCGCCGCCGGGCGTCCATGACATCCCCTGGGGGTTTTGTTACGGTGCCTCTTGCCCGCAGCCGGGGCGCGTTCCGCGTCCGGCGGCGACGCGCGCCCAGGTGCCGGAGCACTCCGGTCAGGGGGATCGAGCATGGAACACGCCACCCAGGTGGAACTGATCAAGCGGCTGCTGGCGCAGATCGATGCCGGCACCACCCACATGCTGCCGGGGGAATACCGCAATGCCGTCAGCCACTACCTGGATCCCGAGCAGTTCCGGCGCGAGAAGGAGATTCTCTTCCGCCGTTACCCCATGGCCGTAGGCTTTTCCAGCCAGGTGCGGCGCCCCGGGGACTACTTCATCCATTCCGATACGGGGGTGCCGGTCTTGGTGACCCGCGACCGGCAGCGCGCGTTGCGCGCCTTCCTCAACGTCTGCCGCCACCGGGGCACGCACCTCGTGCAGGAGCCCAGCGGCGAAGGCAAAAAGGCGTTCGTCTGCCCCTATCACGGCTGGAGCTATGGGACCGACGGCGGGCTCCTGGCCATCGTGCACGAGGAAGGGTTCCGGGGCATCGACAAGCAGGACCATAATCTCGTGGCGCTCCCGGTGACCGAACGCTTTGGCCTGGCGTGGGTGGTGCCCACGCCCGGCGCGAAGTTGGACATGGACACCTACCTCGGTCCCCTGGCACGGGACTTGGACGGGTTCGGCTTGCAGAATTGGCGCCCGTACCGCACGAAGGCGATCCGCCGCAGGATGAACTGGAAGCTGATGTACGACACGTTCCTGGAGTTCTATCACTTCCGCTGGGCGCACCGGGACAGCATCTACCCGCGCTTCATGGACAACGCGATCACCTTCGACGAGTACGCGCCGCATTTGCGGCTGGTGGGCGCTACGCGCACGCTGCCGGAAGTGCGCGCGCTGCCGGAGCGGGACTGGAACCTGATCGACCACGCCGTCGTGCTCTACGGCCTGTTTCCCCAGACGGTGCTCGCCTCCCTGGGGGATCACTTCAACGTGTTCGTGATCTTTCCCGGCGAACGAATCGACGAGTCGGTCTGCTACCTCTCGGTGTTCACGCCCGACGAGCCGCTCACCGACTCCGCGCGCAAGCACTGGGACGCCAACATGGACCTGGCCTTGCGCACGGTCGAGACCGAGGACTTCGTGATGGGCGAGAGCATCCAGCGCGGGCTGGCTTCCGGCGCCAACACCCACATGACCTATGGCCGCTTCGAGGCCGGGCTGCCCACGTTCCACCGCGCCATTGCCGAGGCGCTTGACTTGCAGCCGTAGGCGATCGGAAAAAGCAACTGCTGAACCACCAAGACTCCAAGGCACCAAGAACTGCTATTCGATTTTCATCGTGTCTTGGTGTCTCGGTGGTTCAGCTTTTCTGTTTTGGCATTGGATGAGCGATGAAAGACGAGACGACGCTGGTGCACGCGGGACGGGAATGGAACCGGGACGTGGGGGTGGTGAACCCGCCCGTGTACCACGCCTCGACCATCGTCTATCCGTCGCTGGAGGCCTTCAAGAACCGGATGCAGCACCGCTACACCGGCATCACCTACGGGCTGCAGGGCAACCCCACGCGGTTTGCCCTCGCCGATGCCGTGGCCGAACTGGAGGGCGGCCACAAGACCGTGATCGTCTCCTCCGGACTGGGGTCGATCACGCTGGCGATCCTGGCGTTCATCAAGGGCGGCGACCACCTGCTGGTGAGCGATTCCGCCTATGAGCCGACCCGCAACTTCTGCACCAAGGTGCTGGCCCGCTTCGGCGTGGAGACGACGTTCTACGATCCCCGCATCGGCGCGGGTATCGCGAGACTGGTGCGGCCCACCACGCGAATGATCGTGCTGGAATCCCCCGGCTCGCTCACGTTCGAAGTGCAGGACGTGCCGGCCATCACGGCCGTGGCCCGGCAGCGCGGCGTGCTCACCCTGCTCGACAACACCTGGGCGACGCCCCTCTTCTTCAAGCCCCTCCGGCACGGCGTGGACATCTCCTCCCAGGCGGGCACCAAGTACCTCTCCGGACACTCCGACCTGGTGCTGGGGGTGATCACCGTGAACAGCGAGGAACACTACCGCGCGGTGAAGGACATCACGACGCAGATGGGCGACAACCCCGGGCCGGACGATTGCTACCTGGCGTTGCGGGGGCTGCGCACCATGGCCGTGCGCTTGCGCCAGCACGAGCAGTCGGCGCTGAAAGTGGCGCGCTGGCTGCGCGAGCGCCCGGAGGTGGCACGCGTGCTCCACCCGGCCCTGCCGGGCGACCCGGGCCACGCCCTGTGGCAGCGCGACTTCCTCGGCGCCTGCGGGCTGTTCGGCGTGCTGCTGCGCACCGCCAACGAGGCGGCGGTGGCGCGCCTGGTGGATGGGCTGCGCCTGTTCAAGATCGGCGCCAGTTGGGGCGGGTTCGAAAGCCTCGTCATTCCGGCCTTTCCCGGCAACGCGCGCACGGCCGTGCCGTGGCAGGAGCCGGGCTGCCTGCTGCGCCTGCACATCGGGTTGGAAGACCCCGACGATCTGCTGGCCGACCTGGCCGCCGGGTTCGAGCGGCTCAACGCGGCGCTCAAGGTGAGTGCGTAAGCAATTACCGCAACAAGATCTGCTGAACCACAACGCACACGACGGGCACAACGAACTGCGCCGAATTCACCTCGCTTCGCCTCGTCTCTGAGCATGTCTGAAGTTCGTTGTGTTCGTCGTGTGCGTTGTGGTTAACGGCGGTTTGCTGTTCCATTCTTCCTCATCGTTCCGATCCAAGGAAGTCCCTATGACCGCGTCCCGGCTGCGCTTTGGCATCTTCCTCGCTCCCTTCCACCCGGTGCATGAGCATCCGGGCTTGGCGCTGGAGCGGGACTTCCAACTGATCGAGCACCTGGACCGGCTGGGCTACGACGAGGCGTGGATCGGGGAGCACCACTCGGGAGGCTTCGAGACCATTGCCTCGCCGGAGGTGTTCATCGCCTCGGCGCTGCACCGCACGCGGCACATCCGCCTGGGCACGGGCGTCTCGTCCCTGCCCTATCACCATCCGCTGATCCTGGCGGACCGGGTGCAGCAGCTCGATTGGCAGGCGCGCGGGCGTTTCATGTTCGGCGTCGGCCCCGGCGCGCTTCCCTCCGACGCGTTCATGCTCGGGATCGATCCGGTGCGCCAGCGGGACATGATGGACGAGGCCCTCGGCGTCATGGTTCCGTTGCTGCGGGGCGAGGTGGTGACCCACAAGAGCGACTGGTTCACCGTGAACGAAGGCCGGCTGCAATTGCCGCCCTTCACCCCGCCCCATCTGGAAATGGCCGTGGCGGCGCAATCCTCTCCGGCGGGGCCGCGGGCCGCGGGAAAATACGGTATCGGCATGCTCTCCATCGGCGCGACCACGGTGGAAGGCTACATGGCCCTGGCCGCCGCCTGGGAGATCTGCGAGGAGATGGCCCGCGAGCTCGGCCAGAGCGTGTCGCGCGTCAACTGGCGGCTGGTGGTGCCCATGCACATCGCGGAGACGCGCGAGCAGGCATCGGCCAATATTCGCTTTGGACTGGCGGATTGGATTCACTACTTCACCGACGTCATCGCCCTACCCTTCAAGCTGACCGGCGACATCGACGAGCGCGCCCGCCAGTTGATCGAGTCCGGCTACGCGGCGATCGGCACGCCGGACGATGCCGTCGCGGTGATCGAGAAGCTGACGCAGCAGTCGGGCGGCTTCGGTTGCTTGCTGCAGATGGCCCACAACTGGGCGGACTTTCCGCAGACCCTGCGCAGCTATGAGTTGATCGCCCGCTACGTGATGCCGCGGGTATCCCACCTCAACGCCAGCCGCGCGGCCAGCGAGGAATGGGTGGCATCGCACCGCAAGGAATTCATGAGCGCGGGGCAGCAGGCCAAGGAAGTGGCCACCCTGAAGCACGAGGCGGAGCGCGCCCGGCGCAAGTCTCCCCGCGGCGATTGAGGGGAATTGGGGTCGTGGATGGGGCCGGAGCTTGTCCTGAGCCTCTCGAATGGGTGCCCGACCTGCCAGCGGGGTGGCGATGCAATGCGGCAGGATGCCGCGCCGTTCGGGCGCCCCTACTTCTTCACGTCGATCAGTTCGATTTCGAAGGTGAGCATGGCGTTGGGGCCGATGTTGTTTCCCGCGCCCCGCTCCCCATAGGCCAGGTTCCCCGGAATCCACACCATCACCTTGGAGCCCGCCTTCATCAATTGCAGCACTTCCGTCCAGCCCGGAATCACGCCGGAAACGGGGAAATTCGCGGGCTCGCCCCGCTTGTAGGAACTGTCGAACTCCGAGCCGTCCAGCAGCGTGCCGCGATAGTGGGCAGTCACCGTATCCCCCGGCGTGGGGGTTGCCCCCGTGCCTTCCTTCAACGCTTTGTATTGCAGACCGCTGGCGGTTATCTGCACGCCTTCCTTGGTCTTGTTCTGCTCCAGGAACGCCGCACCCTCTTTCGTGTTCTTCTCGGCCACGCCCTGCTGGCGCTTGGCGTGCGCGGCGCGCATTTCCATCTGGAATTGGGTCATGACCTCCCGCACTTCCTCCTCCGAGAGCAGGGTCTTGCCGCCCGCCAGCGCGTCCTTCATGCCCCGGGCGAGCAGTTGGGTATCGACCTCGATGCCCTGGTTCTTGAAGTTGCGCCCGATGTCCAGGCCGATGCTGTAGCTCACTTTGTCCTTCTGGCTCTTCAGGGCACCGGCGGCCTTGGAAGCGGCGGCCGGCTTCTTGGCGGCGGCGTCCGCGGGCGGTTGGGCCGGCTGCTGGGCTGGTTGCTGAGCGATGGCCGGTGCCAGCGGAAACAGTGTCGCGGCGCATAGCACGGCCACGAACAGCAGGAGGCTGCGAAACATGTCACTTCCTTTCGGAGAGGATAGAAACGGAACGGGTGTGTGCCGGAGGGACCTTGTGGGAGCGGCGTCGCGCGATCCCTCACCCCAGCCAGCGCTTGCGCCGCCGGTAGTGCTTCACGTCGCGGTAGCTCTTGCGGCCCTGGGTATCCAGCCCCAGATAGAACTCCTTGACGTCTTCATTGGAGCCCAGCGTCGCGCTGTCGCCTTCCATCACGACACGGCCATTTTCCAAGATGTACCCGTAATGGGCGAAACGCAAGGCCACGTTGGTGTTCTGCTCCGCGAGCAGAATGCTCACCTTGCGCTCGATATTGAGGTTCTTGACGATCTCGTAGATCTCCTCGACGAGTTGCGGCGCCAGGCCCATGGAGGGCTCGTCGAGCAGGATCATCTTGGGCCGCGCCATCAGCGCGCGCCCGATCGCCGTCATCTGCTGCTCGCCGCCGGAGGCGTAGCCCGCCAGGGAGGTGCGCCGCTCCTTCAGGCGCGGGAAGTAATGGTAGACCAACTCCAGGTCCTCCAGGATGCTCGCCCGCCCGTCGCGCCGGGTGTAGGCGCCCGTGAGCAGGTTCTCATCCACGGTCAGGTGCTCGAAGCAGTGCCGGCCTTCCATCACCTGCACCACGCCCCGCTTCACCAAGTCGTTGGGCGTGAGCCGTTCCACGCGCTCGCCCGCGTATTCGATGCTGCCTTTCGTGACGTCGCCCCGCTCCGCCCGCAGCAGGTTGGAGATCGCCTTCAGCGTCGTCGTCTTGCCGGCCCCATTGGCGCCGAGGAGGGCGACGATGCCCCCCTCGGGAACCATGAGCGACACGCCTTTCAACACCAGGATGACGTGATCGTAGATCACCTCGATGTTGTTGATGACGAGCAGCGGCGCCGCGGCCGAACCGCCCACGGCGGCCTGCGCCGCGGCCGCCACTCGGTCCGGGACTGCCGCCGTCACGCCGTTTCTCCTAGGAACACGTGCGCGGCGTGATGTTGTTCTCCTTGGCGTAGGCCGCCGCCGATTCTTCAATCATCGGGCGCACCACGTCGCTCATCACCGGCACCCAGTCGCTGACCACGTTCCACTTGGAGCCGTCCCACTGCTGGAACAGCACCGGACCGCCGGTCTCGTGGTCCGCGCAGTTGATCTTGAGGGGCCGTGCCATGCCCCCAAAACCAATCTCTTTGAGCCGCGCGGCCGTGACATCGAGGTTCTCTATGCCCCAGCGCATTTCCTCGCCGGTGATGACGCGCTTGCCGAAGCGTCCCTGGGCGGTGCGCATCGCTTCGAGGTTGAACATGCCCCCGACCAGGGTGCGGTTGTAGAGCACCTCGCCCCAGTTGTTCGCGTTGGCCTTGGCCACGTCGCCGCTGTAGACGTACTTGAGGATGTCCTGGTGCACCGGCCAGTTGGCGCCCGCGCCATTGAAGGTGGCGCCCTTATAACCCTTTGCTCCGGCGCCAGCCGGCACCACCTCTGCCTCGGAACTGCTCCACCAGTTCCCGATGAAGTGGTCCATGGGGAAGTTGATGGCGGCGGCCTCCTTCACGGCGACCTGACCCATCACGCCCCAACTGGACATGAAGATGTAATCCGGGTTCAGGCGCCGGATCTGTAGCCAGGTGGCCTTCTGCTCCTGGCCCGGGTGGTCCACGGCCAGCAGCGTCAGCTCATAGCCGTACTTCTTGGACAGCACCTCCAGGGTGGGGTTGGCCTCTTTGCCGTAGGGGCTGTTGTGGTAGATGTGTGCGATCTTCTTTCCCTTCAGCTTTTCCATCCCCCCTTCCTGGCTGCCGATGTAGCGGACGACGGCTGAGGCCTGGCTCCAGTAGGTCGTGGGGGCGTTGAAGACCCACTCGAACACCCGTCCGTCTGCCGTGTCGGTACGCCCGTAGCCCTGAGACCAGATCGGAACCTTGTCCACGGGGGCCTTGGGAATCAGTTGGTAGGTGATGCCGGTGGAAAACGGGTGCACCACGGTCGCCCTGGCCTTCAGCTTCTCGTAGCACTCCACGCCCCGCTTGGTGTCGTAGGACGTCTCGCACTCTTCCCAGGCGATCTTCACGCCATTGACGCCCCCGTCGCGCTTGTTGATCATGTCGTAGAAGTCGCGGAACCCGTTGGCGGACGGGATTCCGTTGGGAGCATAGGGCCCGGTGCGGTAAACCAGCAGCGGGAAGTTCTGCTCGTTCTGGGCGAATGCCGCGCCTGCCTCGAGCAGGATCGCGGCCAGCGCCAGCAGGCACAACCATACGATGCGATGCCTCATGACTTCCTCCGTTCAAAGGTGATTTGAATCCCCATCCGATGTTGCGAGGCATTGAGTCTACCATGGGGCCGTCGGTTCAACCAACGCGCCCGGTGGTTCCAGCCGCTTCCCGACTCAATAAGGGAAGGGCCACCTTCGCAATTTCTCCTTGGCGGTCTGCCAGAGCCGTGCAAAGCCGTTGGGCTCCACGATGAGGAAGAACACGATCATCGCGCCGAACACAATGGATTCCAGGTTCCTTTCCAGCGCGGTGCCCAGGTGTACGCCCACCAGCGCGGGGGCATTGGTGAGAAAGATGGGCACGAGCACGATGAAGGCCGCGCCCAGCAGCGAGCCCAGAATGCTGCCCAGCCCGCCGATGATGATCATGAACAGCACCTGGAACGAGACGTTGATGTCGAACGCCAGCGTTTCCGCGCTGCCCAGCCAGAGGAAAACCATCATGGCGCCCGCGACGCCGCAGTAGAACGAACTGATGGCGAACGCCAGCAGCTTGTTCTGCAACGGGCGGATGCCGATCACCTCGGCGGCCACGTCCATGTCCCGGATCGCCATCCAGTTGCGGCCCAGCCTGCCGCGTACCAGGTTCTTCGCGATCACGCCGAAGACCACCACCAGCGTCAGTGCCGCCAGGTAGCGCGCTTCCGCTGTGGCCTGCGGCCCGCTGATCCCGATGCCGAAGAAGCTGCGCGGCGGGGCGATGATCGTGCCCGATGGCGCGTAGTTGTAAAACCACGCCACCTTGTTGAATAGCCAGGTGACGAAGAACTGCGCCGCCAGCGTGGCCACCGCCAGATAGAACCCCTTGATGCGCAGCGACGGTATGCCGAACACGATGCCCACCGCGGCCGCCACGAGTCCGGAGAGCAGGAAGGCGACGATCAGGTCCAACTGGGGAAACGCGGTCACCAGCTTGTATGTGAAATATCCCCCCACGGCCATGAAGCCGCCGGTGCCCAGGCTGATCTGCCCGGCATAGCCGGTCAGCAGGTTCAGCCCCAAGGCGGCCATGGCGAACACCAGGAACGGGATCAGCACCGCCTGCAGCCAGTACTCCCCGCCGGAGGACAGGTAGCGGTTGGCAACCCACGGCACCCCCACGAACGCCACCAGGGCGATCAGGGCCACGGCCCAGCGGTCCTGGCGGATGGGAAATATCGCCTGGTCCTGCGCGTAGGTGCTGCGGAACTGGCCCGTCTCGCGGT
>JBGPEV010000032.1:0-11605 GCA_041482995.1 bacterium
AACGGGGCTTCATGCCTGCTTTTCGTTGTGTGCGTTGTGCTCGTCGTGGTTCAAGGCAGTTCGCAGTTCTGTTAGGCGCTCTTGGATTCACCACCGTTTGCGGGGAGCCGCCATGACCATCTTGGACCTCAAGACACCCTGTACCGCCTGCAAAGGCAGCGGCCAGCAGGCCGGCATCAGCGACGGCGGCATTTCCCAGATTCACGCCTCCGGGCGCTGTTTGCGCTGCTCCGGACGCGGGTTTCTGCTCACCGATTTGGGCGAGGACGTGTGGAATATGCTCCGGCCGTTCATTCGCGACTTGATTGATGAGCGGCTCGACGCCCGGGCCGGCGTGGGCCGGTAGCGGCCACCCAAGCCTGCCAGGCCTGCGGAGGGCCAGCAAGAAAAGAATTGACAAATGAAGTATTCGGTGAAACAATCCTTGATGCGCGCCTTTCCCTCATTCTGGCAGAGGAGCAGGAACCGCGGCGACTGAACTCCGACGAGGCGCACCGTCCGGCATGTTGCCAATAGAGGGGGTGGCGGTAGGGGGGCAAGCGTAAATGGGCGAGGGTTCCTCAGGTGGCTGCCCCGAGGGCACTGTAAGAAATCAGCGACGGGTCTCTTTCTGAACGGTAGTCGACTGTTATTGTATAGGAAAAAGAAAATTGAGGAAACAGAAGGAAACACGCGGCCAATGGTGGGGAAGGGACCGATACGGCCGTGATTGTGCGTCGGTTTTCAGGTTTGGCGGTGAGCGGGGAGGATAGCCGAATTTGCACGGGTGAACGATTCTCCGCAGCCCACCGGTTGCGGTTCGGTGCCGACCTCGGACACCAGAGCGGATCATGGAAAATCAATGGGGGAAGGGCCATGACCATGCGGCCGCGGGAGATCGATCCGGGCGTGAAGAGCTACGCGGAGGCGTGCGAGACGTTTCGCTGGCACGTCCCGGAGTTCTTCAACATCGCCGAGGACGTCTGCGCGCGGCACGCCGCCGACCCGCGCACGGCTCAAAACGTCGCCCTGATCTTCGAGGACGCGGGGGGCGACGTCACCCGGTACACCTTCGCGCAATTGGACGACCTGTCCGCCCGGTTGGCGAGCGCGCTCGCCGCACGTGGGCTGCAACCGGGGGACCGGGTGGCGATTCTCCTGCCCCAGCGGCCGGAAACCGCGCTGGCTCATCTGGCGGCCTACCGGCTGGGCCTGATCGCCATACCGCTCACGGTGCTGTTTCGCCGGGACGCCCTGCAATACCGCCTGCAAAACAGCGGCGCCCGGGCCATCGTGTTGGGCGTGGAAAGCCTGCCGCTGTTGGAGGAGTTGCTGCCCACGCTGCCGGAGCTGAAGACGGCGATCGTGGCCGACGCGCCCGCCCCAACCCTGCCGGGGGTCACCACGGTCAATTTCTGGGAGGCGGTGCGGCAGGCGCGCCCCCGTTCCACGCTGGCCGCCACCCGGGCCGACGATCCGGCCCTGATCGTCTACACCTCCGGCACCACGGGCAATCCCAAGGGCGCGCTGCACGCCCACCGCGTGCTGATCGGCCATCTGCCGGGCTTCGAGCTCTCCCACAACTTCACGCCCCGGGAGGGCGACTGCTTCTGGACGCCCGCGGATTGGGCGTGGGTGGGCGGACTCTTGGACGTGCTGCTGACCGCCTGGCACCATGGCTTGCCCGTCTTGGCCTTCCAGTCCGCCGGTCCCTACGATCCTGAACGGGCGTTCCACATGCTGGAGAAGTACGGCATCCGCAACGCGTTCATTCCGCCCACGGCCTTGAAGATGATGGCGCAGGTGCCGGACGTGGATTCCCGCTTCGCGCTGCGCCTGCGCACCATCATGAGCGGCGGTGAAGCCCTGGGCGCCGCAACCCTGCGCTGGGCGGAAACGGTGCTCAAGGCCCAGGTGAACGAGATCTACGGTCAGACGGAAATCAACTACATCGTCGGCAACTGCGCGTCGCTCTGGCCCGTGCGCCCGGGATCGATGGGCCGCCCGTACCCCGGCCACCGCCTGGCCGTGTTGGACGCCCAGGGCCGGCCCGTGTCCCCCGGCGCCATGGGCGAGTTGGGCGTGCTGCGCGGCCAGGACCCCGTCTTCTTCCTGGAGTATTGGAAGAACCCGGAGGGCACCCGGAACAAATTCGCCGGCGATTGGGCGCTGACCGGCGATCTTGCCGTGGAGGACGAGCAGGGCTACCTGTGGTTCAAGGGCCGGGCCGACGACGTGATCATCAGCGCCGGGCACCGCATCGGCCCGACGGAGATCGAGGGCGTCCTCCAGCGCCACCCCGCCGTGGCGCTCAACGCGGTCGTGGCCTCGCCCGATGCCCTGCGGGGCGATATCGTCAAGGCCTTCGTCAAGTTGCGGCCGGGCTACGCGCCCAGCGCCGCGCTGAAGGAGGAACTGCAGGCGCTGGTGAAGGACAACCTTGCCCGCCACGAGTATCCGCGGGAAATCGAATTCATCGAGGAACTGCCCTTGACGACCACAGGCAAGATCCTGCGCCGGGAATTGCGCCGGCGGGAGCTGGAACGCAAAAGCGCCGCGCCTCCGGCGGGGCGCTGAGCGATGGAGCGGCTCGAACTGCGTCCCCTCGTGCTGGGCGAGATCATCCGGCAAACCTTTCGCCTCTATGGCGAGATGCTCTCCACGGTGGTGATCCTGGCGCTGATCGCCCATCTGCCGCTGCTGCTGCTCAGCGGCATGATCGCGGAAGAGACCCCACCGGATCCGTATCTGGCGCTCGGGCTGCTCGTGGTGATCCTCCTGGTCACCGGTGTGGTCGTCAACGCGATCTATCTGGCGCTCGTCTCTTCCATCGCGGGACGCACGGCGACCCTTGCGCAGGCGCTGCGCTGGTCGCTGCGGCGGCCGGCCGTGGCGGTGATGCTGGGATACATGCTCACCAATTTCGTCTCCCACATCGGCCTGCTGCTTTTGATCCTGCCGGGGCTGATTGCCGGCGGGCTGCTCGCCGTGACCGTCCCCGCCATCGTCGTCGAGCGCAAGGGGGCGATCGCCGGCATGGGCCGCTCGATGGCGCTGCTGCGTCAGAATTGGGCCAAGGGGATCGGCGTGTTTGCCTTCGGCACGGTCGTCTCGGAACTATTGCCGCTGCAGGTGCTGCTCGGCATGCAGCTCTGGGTGGGCCGCAGCCCGTTCAGTCCGCTGCTGGCGGCGCTGCTGGCGGCCATCACCATGCCGCTGGCGTTGACGGCCAATCTGCTGCTCTACCTCTCCTTGCGGGCCGAGGAACAGAAACCCGCCGCACCCGAGGCCCTGCGCAGCGAATTGCTCAAGCTCCTGCCCGCCCAGGAGTAGCCCGCCAGGCCGCTTGCGCGGTGGCCCCTGGCATTTCTCCGGGCAACCGGTACCCTCCAGGCGGGGGCGCGCGCGGGCGCGGCCTCGTTGGCGTGCTGACGCCCTTCCGGTGACCGATGAGAGCGTTTGCCGCGGTCCTGCTGATCCTGCTGACCATGACTCGAGCCGCCGACACCCGGGCCAACCCGTACTACGATCCGGCCAAGCCCCACACCACGCCGGACGGGTTCCGCAACAACTACCCCCATGAGCGGCCGGGCAACTTCTGGAAGTGGCGCTGGGAGAAATTCTGGGCCGGGCTGCCGAAGGAACCGGAAGGCGGATATCACCCCGAGGTGCTGAAGCCCAATCTGGCGTGGCTGCGCACCAACCGCGGCGCGACGTCGCTCACGTGGATTGGGCACGTCACGTTTCTCTACCAAGTGGGCGGTCTCAACGTGCTCACCGATCCGCAGTTTTCGGAACGCGCGTCTCCGTTCGGCTTCTTCGGCCCCACGCGCCGCCTGCCGCCCGCGATCGCGTTATGGGAGTTGCCCCACATCGACGTGGTGGTGATCTCCCACAATCACTATGACCATCTGGACCGGGCCAGCGTGATCGGCCTCAATGCCCAACCGGGCGGTGCGCCGCTGTTCCTCGTCCCGCTCGGCCTCAAGGCGTGGCTCGCGGCAGAGGGCATCACCCATGCCGAAGAGCTCGACTGGTGGCAGCAGCGCGCGGTGGGCGGCGTCACGCTGGTTCTGCTGCCCGTGCAGCATTGGAGCGCCCGCACGCCCTTTGATTTCAACCAGACCCTGTGGGGCGGTTGGCTGGTCGATCACCCGGATTTCCGCTTCTTCTTCGCGGGAGACACCGGCTACTCGGCGGACTTCAGGGACATCGCCGCGATGTTCCCGGGGATCGACCTGGCCGCCATTCCCATCGGCTCCTATGAGCCGCGCTGGTTCATGAAGCCGGTGCACGCCGATCCCGACGACGCCGTCCGCATCCATCGGGACTTGCAGGCGCGGCAATCGGTCGGGATGCACTGGGGCACGTTCGACCTGACCGACGAGACCATCGACGAGCCGCCCCAGCGGCTGGCGGAGGCGCTGGCGCGCGCCGACGTTTCGCCGCAGCGCTTCTTCGTGATGAAGTTCGGGGAGACGCGCCGCTGGGCCCCCCGCACCCAGCGCTGACGGCTCACCCGGCCCAGCCGCGGCGCCGGATGCCAAAGTCGGTGAGGATGCCCGTGAGGATGAAGGCGAAACCCGCGGCGCCATAGGCCGAGGGCCGTTCCCCGATGGCCAGGTAGACCCAGAGCGGCGCCAGCAGCGGCTCCAGCAGCGCCAGGACGGAGGCCTGGGTCGGCGGGATGCGGCGCAGGGCGCCCGCGAAGCAGATGGTGGCCAGCCCGATTTGCACCACCCCCAGATAGAGGAGGGAGGCCCATTCCCAGACCGCGATGCGCTGCGCGTCCAGGGCGAAGGCACCGAAGGGCAGGATCACGGCGGCGGCGACCAGGTTGCAGAGGCTCACCAATCCCGGCCCGGCCAGGTTCACGCGGGGCAGAAAGAACGTGAACAGGCCGAATCCCATGCCGGCCAGGAGCGCGAGCAGGTTGCCCTCCACGCTGCGCCCCACCGCCTGCTCCAGCAGCAGCGCGCCCACGCCCGCCAGAATCAGCAGCACGGGCCACGCCAGCGGCCAGGTCACCCGCCGCTCCACGGCCCAGCTCAGCAGCAGCACCCAGGCGGGTGCGGTGGAGACAAGGGCGATGGCGTTCGCCGCCGTGGTGAGCTTCACCGCCGAGACGTAGCCTAGCACCGACACGGTGTACGCCGCGAGCAGGACCAACAGGGCCCCGTTGATCCGCACGCCGGCCAGACGCAGGAACGGGGCGAGCGCCACTCCCGCGATGAGCGCCCGCAGCCCCGCGAGGGGCAGCGCCTCCAGCGAAAGGATTTTCACGAACATGCCGCTGGAGCTCCACAGCAGGGGAGCGAGCAACCCCAGCAGCACGCCGGTGGCGCCCACACTCAATCCCAGCCGGCCCGCGCACCCGGGCGAGGCGCTGGGGGCTTTGGGGGAGACGATCATCGCAGACGACCTTGCAAGGAATGGCGCCTCCCCATGGGCCGGGCCGTGCGGGCCGGGTTCGCGCCGTGCCCGCGGGAGCGGCGGCCGGACGCCCTGCCGGGCATCCTGGGCACGCCGGCACCCGCTGTCAACGCCGTCGGGCCCCGGGGCCTGCTGGTTCCCAGGAGCGGCGCACCCAGAAGTCCGTGAAGACGCCGGACAGGATCACGGCCAAGCCGGCAAATCCATGGGCGGAAGGCACCTCTCCCAGGAACAGGAACACCCAGAGCGGATTGAGCAACGGTTCGCCCAGGGCCAGCATCGACGCCTGCGTGGCTGGGATGCGTTGCAGCGCCGCCGTGAAGCAAACGTGGCCCGCGGCAATCTGGAACACGCCGAGAAAGCCCAGCACCAGCCAATCGCTCCCGGAGAACTCCCCCCAGCGGAAGGCGGCCGGAAAGAGCAGGAACAGGCTGGTTCCGGCAAACAGGTTGCAGAGGCTGACCAGGGCGATCGCCGGCTGTCGCAGGCGCGTGATGAGAAAAGTGAAGGTGCCAAAGCAGGCCCCGGCCAGCAGGCCCAGCACGTTCCCGCGCAGGCTGGTGCCCTGCACCGGCTCGGCGAGCAGCACCGCGACTCCCGCGAGCACCAGGGCGATCGGAATGGCCAGGCGGCCCGGCATCCGGCGTTCCGCGAGGCAGGTGAGGGCGAACACCCAGGCGGGCGACGTATAGACCAACGCGATGGCGTTGGCCGCGGTGGTCCATTTGATGGCGAAATTGAAGCAGAGCACCGTGCCGGTGTACGCACACAGCAGCACCAGCAGCCGCAGCGCATTCCCGCGCTCCAGCGCCTTGGGCCGCAGATAGCGCAGAAAGGGCGCCAGCGTCAGCCCGGCAATGGCGGCCCGGACTCCGGCGATGGCCGCGGATTCCAGCCGCAGCGACTTGATCAAGACGCCGCTGGTGCTCCAGAGCAACGCGGCCAGCAGCACCAACGCAATGCCGGCCCGCACCGGCGTCCAGAAGGCCACGGTGACCGGAAGTGCCCGCACATCGGGCGGATGCGGAATGGCGGGGCGTTTTGCCAAGGCCGGGTCGCGGTGTTACCGTGAAATGGATGCGGTCACTCTTCCGGGAGGACATCGATGCGACGCCATCTCCTCGCCGGCCTGCTGCTGCTGCTGGCGCTGGCGGCCCCTGCCTGGAGCGGCGAGCCGGACGCTTCCGCCGGCGTGCCCATGCAGATCAAGCGCCTGCTGCTCATCGACGATCTCCCCGCCGTCCTGCTGATGGATCAGCCCGAGCGGCGCTACCTGCTGGTCTTCATCGACTTCTTCATGGCCAACGCCATTCAAATGGGGATCGACCAGCCGGCCCTCGAACGTCCGTTGACCCACGATCTGATGGGCATCCTGTTGCGCCGGGCGGGCGTCAAACTTACGCGCGTCTCGATCACGGGGCTGAAGGACAACACTTACTACGCGCTCATCACGATTCAGGTCAATGGGCAGTCCCAGGACGTGGATGCGCGGCCCAGCGACGCGTTGGCTCTGGCCGTACGCAACCAGACGCCGGTTTTCGCCGCGCCGGGCCTGCTGCGTCCGGCACCGGAAGCAGCGCCCCCCGGCGCCGCGCCCCCCGGCAAAGGCGGCGCTTCCGCCACGACCCGGGCCCGCCTGTAACCACCCCTCAGGCGGGTCTCTCCTTGGGAGGCAACCGTGAAGCGCCGGTTGATGATTGCCGCCGTGTTGCTCTGGATGGTTCCGGGCCCCGCCTGGAGCCAAGGCCCGGCGCAAGGCCCCGGCCAGGCCGCCGAGGAGGCCAAGGAGAAGGCCCGCCAGGCGCTGGACGCGTTCACCCGCGCCATCGAGCAGATGGCGGCGGAAGCCGGCCGGCGGGCACAGGAGGCGGCCGACGCCCTGCGGGGCAGCGTGCAGGACAGCGTGCGGCGCGCCTGCGATGCCGCCCAGCAGGCGTGCCTGAAGGTCTGCGACGGGAACGCCAGATGCGAGCAAGCCTGCCGGGAAGGCCGCGCGAAATGCCAAGCCGAGAATTAGAACGCCTGAGAAAACCAAAAGCAGCCACGGATTGCACGGATGACCAGCGCGGATGTTTTCTTATCGAAAGAGCGCCTTGGCTACCTGCCGAACGGAACGAGCTTACCTCTCTGCCGGGTCAAGTGCCGGCTTTCAGTTCCGCATTGACCTGGACAAGGGTTGTACTTTGCTCTTCGGCGGGGGTTCCCGTGCGATCGCGACAAGACTGAAAAATGAATCCGTGTCGTCCGTGAAATCCGTGGCTGGCAGTTCTGTTGGCCGCTCTAAACCGTGAACGAACTCGTGCCGCTCCCCGGGCGGTTCATCACCCTTTGCCGACAACGTGCCGATGGCTTCCAAGACGTTTGAAGTGCAGGATCACCAGATCGCGCTGCACCGGCCGCATCGTCTGCATGGGACGCCCGCGGGGAGCGGCGGCGGATTTGCGCCTGCAGATCCTTTTCCTATCGCCGGAGAGCGTCGTGCCGGCCAACGTGACCAATCTGGCGGAGCACAACGCAGCCATCTACCTGCCGGACGCGCGCTTCCAGGACGTGTTGGCGCTGCTGCGCTCCGGGGAATCCCTCTATGGCTATGTGAGCGACAGCCACCCGCTCTCCAATCAGATTCGCACCAGTTTCGACCCCGTGGACGAGGAATAGCCCACCCCGCGGGAGGCGCGCTCCCGTGCTGCCGGCAGCGGCGGCGCGATCCGGAGCGCCGGCGATGGCCTGACCCAGTGCCCCACGAGGCGGTGTCCATGGTTCCCTTCCGCTTCTATCTGATCACGGACCGGCGCACTGCCCGGCACGACGCGCGGGAGTGGCTGCCCAGGCTGGCGGCCGCGGGACTGCGCGCGCTGCAGGTGCGGGAGAAGGACCTGTCCCCGGCGGACTGCTTCCGCTACGGGCGTGAACTGCGCGAGGCGCTCGGGGAGGCGTTCCCCCATTTCGCCTTCTATCTCAACGACCGGACCGACCTGGCCCTGAGCCTGGGCTATGCGGGGGCGCACCTGCGGGAGGACAGCCTGCCCCTGGCCCAGCAGGCCCCCTTGCTGCGGGAGCGGCTGGCCTTCGGCGTCTCGACCCACAGCCAGGCGGGCGTGCTGGCGGCGGAAGCTGCCGGCGCGCAATTCGCCACCTTCGGGCCGGTCTACGAGACGCCGTCCAAGGCGTCCTATGGGGAGCCCGTTGGGGTGCGGGCGCTGGAACGGGCCGCCGCGGCGACACGCTTGCCGCTCTTGGCCCTGGGCGGGGTGACGCCGGCCCGCGCGCGGGAGTGCGTGGCCGCGGGAGCGCACGGCGTGGCGGCCATCTCCGCCATCTGGAACGCCGCCGATCCGGTCGCCGCGCTGCGCGCGTTCAGCGACGCCCTGGGTGGGCTGTGAGGAACGAACGGAAAAGATCGTGATCGAGCGAAGCGTCACTGAAGAGAGAGAGCGATGATTGCCCAAGCCATGGTCCCCATGCCCTCCGAACCCACCGCCGCGGAACTCGCGGAGCTGCTGGAGCGCCAGCGCGCCGCCTACCAGCGGCTCGGGCCGCCCTCCTTTGCGCAGCGGCGCGCCACCCTCGCCCGCTTGCGCGCCGCTGTGCTGGAGCGGCAGGATGCGCTGGCGGCGGCCATCGCGGCGGACTTCGGCCGGCGGCCGCGCCAGGAATCCCTGCTCGCGGAGATCTATCCCCTCGCCTCGTCCTTGCGGTACACGCTGCGGCATCTGAAGAGCTGGATGCGGGAGCGCCGCGTTCCCGTCAGCATGGAGCTTTGGCCAGGCCGGGCCTATGTGCGCGCCCAGCCGCTGGGCGTCGTGGGCATCATCAGCCCGTGGAACTACCCCGTGCAATTGGCCCTGCTGCCTTTGATCGCGGCGCTGGCCGCCGGCAACCGCGTGCTCCTCAAGCCCTCCGAGGTCACCCCGCTGTCGTCGGCCGCGCTGGCCGAGTTGCTGGGCGCGGTGTTTCCGCCGGAGGAAGTGGCGGTGGTGCAGGGCGGGCCGGCCGTCGGCCAAGCCTTCGCGCAACTCCCGCTGGACCACTTGTTCTTCTCGGGCTCCGCGGCCGTCGGCCGCCACGTCATGCGCAGCGCGGCGCACCGGCTCACGCCGGTCACCCTGGAACTGGGGGGAAAGTCCCCGGCCTTGATCGCCCCCGATGCCCGCCTGGACGCGGCGGCGGCGAGCATCCTCTATGGCAAGCTGTTGAACGCCGGGCAGACCTGTATCGCGCCGGACTACGTGCTGGTGCCCGCGCCGCTCGAAGCGGACTTTGTGCGGCGGGCGCGGGACGCGGCGGCGCGGATGTTCCCGCGCTTCGCCGGGAATCCGGACTACACGGCCATCGTCAACGAGCGGCACTGGCGGCGGCTGAACGGGTATCTGGAAGATTGCCGCGCCAAGGGCGGCGAGGTCGTGCCGCTCTCCGCCGGCCAGGAGACCCCCGACGCCGCCGGGCGCATCCTGCCGCCCGCCTTGATCCTCCGGCCCACCCCGGACATGGCCGTGATGCAGGAGGAGATCTTCGGTCCCCTGCTGCCGGTCGTGCCCTATGGGACGCTGGAGGAGGCGGTCGCCTTCATCAATGCCCGGCCGCGCCCGCTGGCGCTCTATCTGTTCACTGAATCCGCCGCCCACCGGGACACGGTGCTGGGACGCGTCGTGGCCGGCGGAGTGACGGTCAACGACACGCTGCTGCACTTCAGCGCGGAAGGGCTGCCCTTCGGCGGCGTTGGCGCCAGCGGCATGGGGGCCTACCACGGCCAGTACGGGTTCGAGACGTTCACCAAGCGCCAGCCGATTTTCCGCCAAGCGCGATTCAATCTCACGGGGCTGGTGCGGCCACCCTATGGGCGAAAGTTCGACGCACTGGTGCGCTGGATGATCGGCGGGAAGTAGCGCGCCCATGGGGAAGCCGCGCGGAGACGTTCCCGGATCAGCCGAGGTTGGCCCGCAGGTATTGGTTCGGCCAGGGATAGGCGAACCCCAACGCCTTGGCGGCGCGCAATGGCCAATGGGGGTCGGCCATCAGCATCCGCCCCATCACGACCACGTCGGCCTGGCCCTGCGCCAGAATGGCCTCGGCCTGCTCGGGCTCGCGGATCAGCCCGACGGCTCCGGTGGCCATGCCGGTCGCGCGGCGGATGGCCTCGGCAAACGGGACCTGATAGCCGGGCTGGAGCGGCATCTGCTGCGCCGGGTCGTTGCCGCCGCTGGAACAGTCGATCAAGTCCACGCCGCCCTCTGCCTTGAGCAGACGCGCCAACTGGATGGACTGCTCCAGGTCCCAGCCGCCCGGCACCCAATCCGTGGCGGAGATGCGTGCGAAGAGCGGCAAGTCGTCCGGCCAGACTCCGCGCACGGCGCTTACCACCTCGAGCAGGAGGCGCGCCCGGTTTTCCAGGGACCCCCCGTACCCATCGCGCCGCCGGTTGGTGAGCGGCGAGAGGAACTCGTGCAGCAGGTAGCCGTGCGCCGCGTGAATCTCCACGATGCGGAAGCCGGCGGCCAGGGCCCGCCGGGCCGCCGCGGCGAAGGCCGCCACCACCTCCGCGATGTGGCCGGGCGTCATCTCTTGCGGGAGCGGATGGCTTGGCTCGAAGGGCAGGGGGGAGGGGGCGATGGTGCGCCAACCGCCTTCCTCCGGCGGCAGCGGACGGCGGCCCTCCCAGGGCACGCGGGTGGAAGCCTTGCGGCCGGCATGGGCCAGTTGGATGCCCGGCACGGCGCCCTGCGCGGCGATGAACCGGGCGATGGGTTGCAGGGCGTCCCGCTGGGCGTCGTTCCAGATGCCCAAGCACTGCGCGGTGATGCGCCCGCGCGCCTCGACTGCCGCGGCCTCGGTGAATACGATCCCCGCGCCGCCGACGGCGCGCGCGCCCAGGTGCACCAGGTGCCACTCGTTCGGCAGGCCCTCCCGGGCCGAGTATTCGCACATGGGAGAGAGCACGATCCGGTTGCGGGCGGTGACGGAGCGCAACGCAATCGGCTGAAACAGACGGGGCGCCCCCCGGGGAGGCGCAACCGCGGCGGTCTGAGTCATTGGAGCCAGATCCTGGAAGATCGCACTGCGCACGGCCGCCCGCGCGGCCCGGAGGCTCTGCGCTCCGGGCCGCGTCCGGCGGCGGTCACTTCATCTTGGAGTAGCTGGTGGGCGTGAGAAAGGAATTGCTGAGGTGGGTGAGCAGCGGACCGTTCTTCTCGGT
>JBGPEV010000033.1:0-11474 GCA_041482995.1 bacterium
CATGCTTGAACTGACGGTGACGTCGCCCATCCCCCGCGTGGCCACATTCAAAACCGTGGCCGCGTTCAAGCAGCACCTGGCCAAGCTTCCCATTCCGCTGGCCTGCGACGATGAATTGCTGCCGCCGGAGAGGAATCCGCTCGCCCAGCCGCTCAAGATCGGCGGCCGCAACGTGGGCAACCGCTTCACCGTGCACCCGATGGAGGGCTGGGACGGCACACCCGACGGCAAGCCCAGCGAGCTGACCCTCCGGCGCTGGCGCGCCTTCGGCAGATCCGGCGGCAAGCTGATCTGGGGCGGCGAAGCCTTCGCGGTGCGGCGCGACGGCCGCGCCAATCCGAATCAGCTCTACTACTCGGAAGCCAATCGCAAACCCATGGCGGATTTGCTGGCGGCGCTGAAGACCGCGCACCGCCAGCGCTTCGGTGCGATTCACGACTTGTACGCGGGCCTGCAGCTCACGCACTCCGGGCGGTTCTGCCGGCCCGAGCCCGACCACGCGCTGCGCCCCCGGGTGGCTTACCGGCATCCCGTGCTGGATGCGAAGTTTGGGGTGCGGGACGACCGCGCCGTGTTCACGGACCTCGAGCTGGGCCAACTCATCCAAGACTACGTGACGAGCGCCCGAGCCGCCCAGGAAGCCGGGTTCCAGTTCGTCGATATCAAGCATTGCCACGGCTATCTGCTGCACGAGTTTCTCTCCGCCCATACGCGGCCCGGACCCTATGGGGGGAGCCTGGAGAACCGCACCCGGATGCTGCGGGAGATCGTCGCCGCCATTCGCCGTGACGTGAAGGGGCTGGATCTCGCGGTGCGCGTTTCCGCGTTCGATCTCATTCCCTTCCAACATCCTCCCGCCGGCGCTCCCAAGCTGGGCGTGCCCGTGCCCCACGAGCAGTTACTGCCCTACCGGTACGGCTTCGGCGTGAATGCCGCCGAGCCCACCACGCTCGATCTGACGGAGCCCATTGCGTTCCTGCGGCAGTGCAAGGAGTTGGGCATCCACATGGTCAACGTGACCTGCGGGAGTCCCTACTACAATCCGCACATCATGCGGCCCGCGTTCTTCCCACCCTCGGACGGCTACCCGCCGCCGGAGGACCCCTTGCTGGGGGTGGCCCGGCAGATCGACGCGGTGGCGCGCTTGAAGCGGGCGGTGCCGGAACTGATGCTGGTCGGCACGGGCTACACCTATCTGCAAGACTACTTGCCGCTGGTTGCGCAAGCGCAGGTGCGCCTGGGTCACGTGGACTCGGTGGGGTTGGGACGCACGATGCTGTCCTATCCCGAGCTGGCCGCGGACGTCTTGGAGGGCCATGCGCTGGACCGCACCCGCTTCTGCCGCACCTTCAGCGATTGCACCACGGCGCCGCGCAATCACCTGGTGTCCGGATGCTATCCGCTCGATGCATTCTACAAGGAACGGCCGGAAGCGAAGACGCTCAAGGCGCTGAAGAAGCAGCAGATGCAGTCCTGAGCGAACCCGCGCCCTCACATTGCACGGGGTTCTCAACCACTCGGAAGCTCTTTCGCCGGTGGCTCCAACCGCCGGTTCCGGTAGAGCACGGCGCATACCAAGCCGAGCAACGATAGCGCCGCCCCAATCTGAATCAGCTGCGCCCAGCCCAACATCTGACCCGCCAGCACCAGCGCACCCGCCCCAACCATCAGCGCTCCACCCGGTGCGGGGCCGCGGAGGGTTCCGGGAGATGAAGGGCTCCCGGTTCCCGTGGCTGTCAGCCGCAGCGCAAGTTCGGGAAGACCGGCCACCAGCACGACGGCGACGGCGCCCAGCTGGGCCAATAGAAAGGCCTCAGCGGGCTCCATACCGCGCAGGGAGCGGATGGCGGAGAAAAGCAGCAACACGCCGGGCACGCCCCACGCCATCCGCATCCAGCCGAGGGGATCGGCCACTGGGCGGGGTGCCATCGGCAGCGCCCCACAGAGCAGCGTGGCGCCAATCAGCGCCAGCCCGCCCGGGAGCGCAATGCCTTGCGCTCCCGGGGCGAGACCGGTCGCGATCATCATCACGCCGAGCGCCAATGGCACTGTGCGCACCAGCACGCCGGCGGTCGCACGCCGGGTAGCCTCCGCGTCGGCGGAGTGCCCACCTTGCAGCGCACCGTGAAGCCGCAGGGCCGGCAACAAAAAAAGGAACGCTCCTGCCAGGCCGTGCACCAGCAGGGTCGGCGGATTGAACAACCCATAGCGGCCGGTCGCCTGGTCGAGGACGATCATGGCGCCAAGGGCCATCGCCACCAACATGCCCAACATCGGCACCTGGCTCCCCAAGTGGCGGGGGGTACCGGGTGGCCGGCGGCGCAGCGCGAGTCCGCCCTGCGCGGCGTGCAGCGCCAGGCCCGTGGGAACCAGATAGTGCGCGCCAAGAGTAGTGACGGTCAGGCCCGCGCGCAGGAATCCGGCCAGCATGAACAGGACCCCGGCCTGGTGCAGCGCCCAGTAGGCCACCGCCAGCCCCGGCCAGGGCGGCGGCCGCCGGTAGACCCGCTGCCACACGGCGCTCTGCATCCCATAGTAGCCATTGACGAATGCGCCCAGGGAAAAGGCATGGATCACCGCCGGCAGCCGATGGTTGCCGAAGCCTTCCAGCGCCACATCGGGCAGCATGGCCAGCAGCGCCAAGGCTGCCGCGCTCCAGGCGAATGCGCTCCAGCGGAACAACGGCTCGACGTTCATCACGGTTCCCGGCGAGCAACGGCGCCGCGGCGCCCAAATGTGGCCCGGCCTGGGTTGCCCCGGCGCACCGCCGGGGGGCGGTCCGGCGTCAGCCGGGCCAGGTACCGGCCCTGCTCTTCCTCATAGAGGACTTGGCAGCGCCAGCCGCACCGCGCCGCTTCCCGCATCAGCCGCACCGGGTCGACGAAGAGCAATTGAAAACGCGCGCCAGTGCGGCCGCGATAGCGCATCCGGAAGCCCATCTCTCCGAAGTAGCGCCGGTTCGACCGCCTCCTTTTCCGCGCGGCCGGTGGGGCCAGATCGTCCTGGCGCAGATCCAGGGTATCGAACAGGATCTGCCCGTTGGGCGTCACGAGGCGCCGCGCCCGGCGCAAGAACTTCCGCAGGCCGGAGAGCGACTTGACGATCGCGATGCCGTTCATCATCAGCAGGAGCGTATCGAACGGTGCGCCGTCCGCACTCAGGCCGTTCCCCAGCTTCGCGCACCGCACCCCCCGCTTGCGCATGACCGCCACGGCTTCCGGCGACGAATCCAGCGCGACGACGGAGAGCCCGCGCCGCTGCAAGGCCAGCGTGTGGCACCCCGCCCCGGCGCCGATATCCAGCACGCGGCCCCGGCAGCGCCGGAGTGCCGCAACTTCCAGCGGTGAGAAATCCCGCGGGGGGCGGAAGAACAGCCGCGCGGGCATGGGGTAGATCGCCCCATCGCCCCGCAGGACGGTCACCTCCGCCCGGGTGTCCCCGCCGGCATAGTCCCGAATCGCAAGCCCAAGGGGATTCCAGCCTCGCGCTGCGGCCCTCCTGCGGCTGGGCATGTCCCTGCGTCGTGTGGGGTTTCCGGGGTGAACTCCCCCGCTTATGCCACAGGCCCCCTTCTTGCGCAAAGTCAGCCGCCTGCCGGCGACTCTGCTGCCCCGGTCCTTCCTTCTGCGCTAAGCCGCGCCGGCCCACCGATGCTGCAACTCGACGAGGGTGCCGGGCTCGGTCGCCGTCCTCAGGACCGCAAGGGCTTCCTCCAGCACCTGACGCTGCTGGAGCGGATGATTGGGCGTGCCGACCGTGGCTCCGCGGGGGAACCGCACCAGCGCCGCGCGGGGGTATTTGATTTTCTCCACCGGCACCTTCAGGTTGGCCAAGCCGATGGTGGGAATCCCGGCCGCTTCGATGGCCCGCTGTATCAGTCCGCCGGACTGATGGCAGATCGGTCAGACGGGGATGTGGAGCACGGCGTCGACCTGATCCTCCTGCAGCCGCCGCACGATCTTGGGAGCGGTTTCGGTCACCACTCGATCGAGCCGCGTGCAGTAGCCGGAGGTGACGAAGGTCCGCGGCGCCAGGCTGCCGATCACTCCGTCCCCTTCCAGTTCCTTCAAGCGCTGCAGGGGAAACACGGCATTCAGATCCTGCCGCGCGGAGCGGTGGTCATAGTGCGTGTGGGCGATCTCCAGCCGCTGGGGATCCACGTCCCGCGGCAGCTCGCGGAAGGTCCAGTCGCCCTCTATGTTCTTGGCGTCGAAGGGCCTCTGCTCCCCCGCGATGTACAAGCCGGCCGTGCTCAGCAGCGCCAAGCGGCTCTGGGCCAACGGCTTGCGCGGCAAGGCCCAGGGCGCCTCCGTGTTCACGGGCGTGGGGAAGCCCGCGCCGAACGCGTCCTTCCAGTTGCCCTGCTCCAGCAGCGGCTTGGCGCGCGCGAACCACTCCTCGTACTTCACGGTGAAAGCGTTGAGATCCATGATCTCCATCGCGAACGCTCCAGTGAGCCAGGCTTCACGCCGGTCCAGTCCGCATCCGCGTTTCGGCCGTACCGGCAGGACCTGTCCCCTGCAACCGCTCGGCAACCGTCCATGTCAGGCCAGCGATCGCCGCGGTTGCAAGGTGTCCTTTGCGGAACCACGGGTCAACGATGGCGGCGCACCCGGAAGCCTGCCGGCCGCCGGGCGGCCGGAACGGAAGCGCCGGATTCTCGAGGCCCTGCGGATTCAGGCGCGCAAACCTGTGAAGAGGAGGCTGTTCCTCTAAAGCGCTCCCGCCACTTCGGACGGTAGCCAACCCCCAATTGCCGCGTCAGCCGCCGGGGAAACTCGCACCGGGTGGAGGCACGGCAGAAGCGGGAATTACCAGAAGAGCACCTTGTCCGCGGAACGCACCGCAATCCTGGATGCTTCCGGCTTCATCATCTCCACAAAGGCCGTGAAGAACGGACGGCTGCCCGGCCTGCAATAGGGCAAGCGCAACAATTCCTCCAGGGCACCCGTGATGCGCCAGGACTTGCCCTTATAGAGCTTCGGCGCCGTCAGGGCGTCGTAGATGTCGGCGATCGCCACCAACTCGATCAGAGGGCGCACCGGCTGGGCGCAATCCACGCACGATTCGAAGCGGTACAAGTCCTCGATGTCCGGAGCGAGGTCGGTCATGCCGAGACGCTCCACGGCGGCGAGCGTGTGCTGAAGCAATGCCCCACGCAGCCGGTCCTTCTGCGCACTGTCCGGGCAGGGCTCGTTCAGTTCGCTGCCGCTGAGCGCGTGCTTGCCCAGGTCGTGCAGCAGCGCGATCCGCAGCAGGCGCTCCGGATCGATGGACCGCAGACCCAGCGCCGGGTCACTGGCCAGGGATTCCTGCGACAGCAAATAGCGCAACAGCACCAACGCGAATGAGGCGACCGCCTCGCTGTGGCTGAGTGACCCGTCGCGGGCCTGCAGACTGACAAAGTCGACCATCAAGAACAGCCGGCGCCGAAAGTCGTACACTTCGTCGATCACGCCGCGAAAGTCGCGGGCGAACAGGCTGGACGGGTCGATGCGCCGGGCATCGGTCGCCAAGTCCTTGATCCCGACGACCCGATAGCGGTTCATGCGCCCCTTGCCCTTGACGTCGTGCTCCCCCATGGACTGGATTTCGAAGTACGGCGCGACAAGGTTGTAGGTTTGTTCCGAGATGGAAACCGCGCCGGCCTCCGAATAGTGTTCCATCCGGCTTGCGACGTTCACCGTGTCTCCCAGCACGTCGTAGAGGGACTTGTCGTGGGATCCCAGCATGCCGGCCGTCACCGGTCCGGAGTTGATGCCGATCCGCATGGGCAGGGAGAATTTCTGGTGCAACTCCCGTTGCATGGCGAGCGCCGCCAGGACCGAGTCCAGGGCGTGGGTAGGGGAGCCGTTCGGCACGCCAAACAGGGCCATGACGGAGTCGCCGATGGTCTTGTTCACGTACCCGCGGTAGCGCTGGATCACCTCGCCCGCCCAACCGAACAGTTCGTTGAGTTGCGAGAAGATCTCGTCGGGCTCGAGGCCGGAGGAGTAGCTGGTGAAATTCTGCAAATCCGTGAACAGCACGGAGATGGCGATCCGGCGGGCTTGGAGCCGGCCGGCCAGCAGATCCGGGATCACCTCCGCCGGCGCGGTGCGGGCGAGCAACTTGGAACTCACCACCTGTTCGCGCTTCACCGTCTCCAGGACGGAGGTGAGCTCGCGGGTGCGCTCGGTCACGCTGGCTTCCAGCGTCTCGTTCAGGCGCGACAGTTCGGCATTGAACTGTTTCAGTTCCCCGGCGCGCGCCAATTCGGCTTCATGCAGCCTGGCGTTGAGAATGGCGTTGGCCACCTGGTTCCCGACGATCGTGAGCAATACCTCGTCCACCTCGTCGAAGGCATTGGGCGATTGGCTTTCCACGGCGAACACGCCGACGAGCCGATCCTTGACCACAAGGGGGATGCCGATCTGGCTTTCTGCGTCCGGCAGACCCGGCAAGGGGCCGGACGCGTCCGCGCGGGGGGCTTGCCCATCGGCCTCGAGGCGGGCACGCACCGCCGCGTGATAGCCAAGCTGTGACTGAATGTTGGACAGCCGGACGATGCGTTGCTTCTTGGCGACCATTCCCAGCGGACCGATGCCCACGGGCACCACCGCGCCCAGGCTGCCTTGGGGATAGCCGCGGGCGGCGGCGACCTTGAGGGTCTGGCCCGCTTCGTCGGAGAGCAGAATTACCGCGTGACTGAAGCCCAACAGCGAATCCATCGTTTCGAGGATCCGCTCCAGGATCGCCTGCAGATCGAGCGTGCCCAGCACGCCCGAGGAGATCTGCTGGATGATCCGCACTTCCTCGGTCTTGCGGGCCAGCCGCGCGTTCAGCTGATCGATGATCGCCTGGTTGCCGACGATCTGCTCGCGCACGGCCGCCACCCTGGGTTCCTTACGCTCCATCTGCGCCGCTCGGAGTCATGGTGAGAGTTGCGGCAAGATGCGCCGCGAGCCATGCAGCCGCTTCCCCCGGGCCAACGGCCCGTGACCTAGCCGGTTGTGGGGCTGCGCCGCTCGACGGCGAGCACCTCGTACACGTCCGCGGACTTCAGCTTGAATACGCCGCTCATTCCCGTCAAGGAGGCGATGGCCTCGATCTGCATGTCCATGTTGTCGAACACCGGGCCTTCCGTCTCGGAGTGGTCGTAACGCGCCTCCAGGTACCACTCATCATAAGATTCGAGGTCGATCATCAGGATGGAGACGAATGGATTTTCGCGCGCGTTGCGTGTGGTCTTGTTGAAGAATTGGCAAGACAAGGCGATGTGGCGGGCATCCACGTAGTACACCTGGGAAATGATGGTGGCATTGGGGATCCCGTCCAGGGAGCAGGTGCAGATCGAGGCGGGAATCGCTCCCTGCATCGCCGGCTTGATCTCGTTGGGCAGCAACGCCGGCTCGGCGGCACGGCGGACGGCGGATCGCGCGGTTGCCATTAGTCCATCTCCACGCGCCGGCCCGCGTTTGGGCCGGGCGTCTGATCGTAAATCTCCCGCGGCACGAATGTGACGGCGTGGAGCGGCCCTGGCTGGAAGTGGTCGAAGAACCGCTCGAAATTGGAATACTTCCGGCTGAGTTTGGCGCAGAGCTTCGTGCGATAAAGATCGGACACCGTCTGGTCATCCGGGCTGACCGGGCCTTCCGATGTCGTTTCGCCCTTGAACTGGTAGCACTCGTGGTCCGCCGGGTTCGCGACGGTCAGGGCAATCTGCTTATTGCCATGCAGATTTGCCATGGGAGTGGTGCTGAATGACTTGGGCAGGAACACGGTGATGGCGCGCCGGTCAGGGCTGACCCTGGCGCCGAAGGCGCGGCAGACATGGGCCATGAGTTTCTCGCTGCGCGTGCCCACCACCAACACGTTACCGCCGTGGAGCAGTTCCACGAGCCGTTCCGGAAGGAGGAGCGAAGCCGTTGCCGCTCCCGTTCCTGGCTGTTGTTCCCCCATGACCGCAGTCGCCGATGAATCCATCGCGGGCGACGCATCGACCGGGGCCGTCGGTTTCGCCGCGGGTTTTCTGGTCTGTTGACGATCCATCAATCCCCCTGCAAGCCATAACATGGCGTGAGAACGATTGCCATTCTTACCGCCACAACAGGATCGGCCCAATCCCCTCCAGGGCGTCTCCGCGGCACCCGGCCCACAGCATCCAGGCGCCGGCCGGCCGGAACTTGAGACCCTGCGGGGGGCTACATCCGCTTCTCCTCCCACAATTCCTGAAAAGCCCGGGCCAGGGCCTGCGCGGCCTGCTCGACCCGCGTTTCCGTGCCGAAGGAGAGCCGCAGCAGGGGGACGCGCCCGGAGACGGCATCGGGCGCATAGACGATGGAGGCCCCGGCGGCGAATTCGGGCGGGCGAAAGGGCAGGGGCCCGGCGGCTGCGCGCCCCGCATTCTGGAAGTCGGCGTGCTTCAACTCCGTGCCGGGATAGACGAACGAGCCGGGGAACACGCGCACCTGGTGCGGGTCCAGGCAATAGCGGGTGATCTCCACATCGGTGAGTCCCGTGCGCCGCACCAATCCGGAGATGTCCAGCGGCAGATAGAACGGGTTGCGCCGCTCGCCGAAAGCCACGACGCCCGGCGCCTCTGCCCGGGTGAAAGCCTCCAAGAAGCGCTCGAAGCGGGAACGCACTTCCGCGGCGATGCGGGCCGGATAGTCCGCCTGGTCCCGCAACAGTTCGCCCGCGAACACCAGCTTCAGGCTGCTGGGCGTGAGCGATTCCGCCGTCTTGATGAAGCGCATCGCGTAAGTGAGCGCCGGCACCGCGCTCAGCGCGAACCCCAGGCGCAATCCCGGCAAGCCGTACTTCTTGGAAAAGCTGTCGACGAAGATCGTCCGCTCCGGATCGAGCAGCGCCAGCGCCTTGCCGGCGGCGGGACCGAGGGCATAAGGGGCATAGACGACGTCGGCAACGATCGCGCAGTCGTAGGCGGCGGCGACGCGGTTGATGCGGCTTACCTGCGCCCCGCTCAATTCGTAGCCCATGGGATTGTTGGGCACGTTGAGGAGAATCACGCCCACGGCCGGGCTGCAGTAGCGCTCCACGCCCTGGGTGAAGCTCTCGCCGTCGTAGGCGAGGAAGGCCTGGATGCCCGCCTGAGCCGCCACCACCATGGAGAAATAGGGATAGGCCGGCGTCGCCATCAGCACGTACTGCCGCGTGCCGCCGGGACTGCCCAGGGGCGTCGTGAACGCCCGCATGGCCACTTCGGCGGCGTTCTGCCCGCCGTCCACGGAGACGACGCTCTCCGGCCCGAAGCGCTCCACCCCCAGCCAGCCGTTGAGCCAGGCCGCCATGCGCCGGTTGGTTTCCTTCTGCCCCAGGGTGCCGGAGTAGCGGGTCACCAAATGAGGCAGGTCGCGCGCGGCGAAGAAGCGCCGGTAGAGCGCATACAAGTCCCGCGGAAGCGGAATATTCCCCACCTCCCCGATGCCCAGATTGAGCACGTTGGGAGGCAACTCCAGGATCGAGTAGCCGCCGTAGAAGCGTTGCAGGCTCAGGCTTTCCATGTAGCCCCGCACGAGCGGATTGATCAGCCGCTCCGCCTCCGTTCGGGACCGGGACTCGTCATCGGACATTCTTGGTCTTGCGATCCTCACGCAGGTAGGTTTGCAGGTAGTCCCGCTTGTACGCGGAGAACCGGTCCTCGGCGATCGCCAAGCGGATTTTCTCCATCAGGGATTGGTAGAAGTGCAAGTTGTGGATGGTCGCCAGCGTGTCTCCCAGGATCTCATCCGCCTGGAACAGGTGGTGGAGATAGGCGCGCGTGAAGTTCTGGCAGGTGTAGCAGCCGCAGTCGGTATCCGGCGGAAACTTGTCGCGCCGAAAGTTAGGCCGCGTAATGCGCATCCGCCCCACCCGCGTGAACAGGATGCCCGAGCGCGCATACTTGGTGGGGATGACGCAGTCGCTCATGTCCATCCCCGCTTCCACGGAGGCGAACAGATCCTCCGGCAGTCCCACGCCCATCAGGTAGCGGGGCTTGTCCTGGGGCAGGTGCGGCACCGTGTAGGAGAGCACCTCGGTCATCACGTCCAGCCCTTCTCCGACGCTGAGCCCGCCGACGGCCATGCCGGGCAGGTCCAACTCCGCCAACTGCTCCACGCAGGCCTTGCGCAAGTCGGCAAACGTGCTGCCCTGCACGATGGGGAAGAGGGACTGGTCCTCCCGCCGGTGGGCCGCCGCGCAGCGCTTGGCCCAGCGTACCGTGCGCTCCATCGCCTCCTTGGCGTAGGCATAAGGCGCGGGATAGGCGACGCATTCGTCGAAGGCCATGGCAATGTCGGCGCCCAGCTTCTCCTGGATGGCGATCGCGCCCTCGGGGGTCAGCATCACCGGGCGGCCCGATTTCTCCACCTGGAAGCGTACGCCTTCTTCCGTGATCTCCCGCTTGGGCAGGGAGAACACCTGGTAGCCGCCGCTGTCGGTGATCACCAGGTGCGGCCAGTGCATGAAGCGGTGAATGCCGCCCATGGCGGCCACCACGTCCTCCCCCGGTTTCAGATGCAGGTGATAGGCGTTGGCGAGCAGGATGCGCGCCCCAGTCGCTCCCACCCGCTCCGGCTCCACGGCCTTGATGGCGGCCTGGGTGGCCACGGGCATGAACAGCGGCGTCGGGACGTCGCCCTGGGCGGTGGAGATCACCCCCAGCCGCGCGGCGCTGCCGGGGTCCCGCTTGACCACGCGAAAAGTGAAGCGCATCGCAGCGTCAACCCGCGGACGGGTCCTCTCCGGTGGGCGGGGTCTCTTGTGGCGGAGTCTCCTGGAATCGCGCCGCGGGCTGGTGCAGAAAACGGGAGATCAACAGGCCGAGCGGATCCACCTCTGCCACGGGAAGGCTCTGCACGGCAACCTCGGTGAGGGGATAGAGGGTCAGTGGCTGCCCGGCCGCCTTGGCCAGCCGTTCCTGATACTCGTGGAACCGTTTGCGCTGCGCGTCCAGCAGCTCGGCAAGGGCGGTCAGGCGTCTCAGATTCAATTCGGCCAGCGTGTGTTCCGCCCGGGCGTCCACGTCCACGATCGCTTCCAGCACCGGCGTACCGCACACGTCGTGCCGGCGGCCCCCGGGAATCACCAGTTCGGTGTACTCGAGCGTCTTGCAGGTGGGGCAGAACAGCCAGACAAGTTGCGCGGGTACCGGCTTGGTGTCGCCCGCCTCACCGGTGGGAGCGGCCGGCGCGGCGGCGGACTCTGCCGGGGCGGCCTTGGATTTCCGCCGTCCGAACATCGAAATGACATTGCCTTCATCGGCCATGGAATTCCTCACTCACGGATCGTCTCCGCGGTGCCCGGCACCGCGCGCGTCGGCCCACGCTGGCGCAGCATCGGGCGGCCGCCGGCGGGCGCCTGACCCGCGAAAAGATTGCGTTTCTCCCGGTAGTCCGATATGTATAGCAACATCAAGGCCTTGCCGGGACGAACATGCGGAGGGAACCGCAGCGGCCGGCAGGGGTGCCCTGCGCAAGAGGACACCCAGG
>JBGPEV010000034.1:0-11409 GCA_041482995.1 bacterium
AAAACAACTGAATACTCCATCCTAACAAGTAACTCTATTACTGAAGACGCAGGTTCACAGCCCCGGCTGGAGACGGGGTGAGTGCCGTCACCCGCGCCGGTGGCGCACGAGGACCACCTGGATTCACGGCGCATCGTCCATGGAACCGGTAAAACCGAATGGAGGCATCATGATCGCGCGAACGCACACCTACCTCGGCCGTCTGGGGATCCTGATGGCCGCCGCGCTGCTGGCGCTGCTGGGCCTGGAAGGCGCCCCGCTGGCGCAATGGAAGCCCGCCAAGCCCATCACCATCATCGTGCCCTGGGGCGCGGGCGGATCCACCGACCAGATCACCCGCATCGTGGCCGGAGAGATGGAGGACGCCCTGGGCACCAAGGTGGTGATCGTCAATCAGCCGGGCGCTTCGGGATCGATCGGCACCAAGAGCGCCATCGACTCCGTCAAGGACGGCTATACCTGGGCGGCGGGTGCCGCCGGCGACGTGGGCACCTACAAGGTGCTGGGCCTGCTCGATACCCGGATCGAGGACTGGAACCTTTACCTGGATGTCGCCAACGTGGCGGTGGTCGGCGTCAACGCCAGCACGCCTTACAAGGACTTCCCCGACCTGCTGAAAGCCTTCAACGACAAGCCCGGCCAAATCCGGGTCGCAACCGCCGGTGTCAGCTCCGCGGGGCATTTGGCTATCGAGATCATCCGCAAGCACACGCCGTTCGAGTACAAGCTCGTGACCTATGACGGTGGCGCCCCAGCCGTAATCGCCACGGTGGGGGGCGAGACCGAGGTGGTGACTCAACTGGCCGTGGAACAGGCGGACATGTTGCGGGCGCATCGTCTGCGGGCTCTGGCCGTGCTGTCCGACCAACCGTTGCCCATTGAAGGCTACGGCGACGTCCCTCCCCTGACCAAGTGGATTCCCAACTTCCGCTATCCGGAGAATTACTTCGGCATCTGGGTGCACAAGGGCGCACCCGCGGAAGTGGTGGAGACCATCAACAAGGTCTGGCGGGAGAAAATCGCCAACTCCGACAAGATCCGCAAGTATGCCGCCAGCCGCGGGGCATTCTTTGCGCCCTACTATGGCCAGGACGCGCTCGATCGGGTCGTCCCCTACATCCAGAACACCGCCTATGTCTATTATGATGCGGGCAAGGCCAAGATGAATCCGGCCGATCTGGGCATCATGCGGCTCAAGTGACGTGGCGGCCCTCCCGACCCCCGGTCCTTTGGGGGCGGGAGGGCCTTATCGATTCCCAACGGCGAATCCATGAACGAGAAGACCATGGTGCGGGCTGATTTTGTCAGCTCGCTGTTTCTGTTGGTGTTCGGGGCCTATGTGGTCTACGACTCCTGGCGCATGCCGCGCTTCGAGGAGCAGAAGGCCAACGTCTGGTCCTCCCCCGGGCTGGTGCCTGGAATTCTGGGTCTGTTGTTCATGCTCACGGGCGCGATCATGCTGGTGCGCTCGCTGCGGAAGGGCGGGCACCATCTGAACCTGACCCGCGCCGTGCTCGTCGAGGCGCTCCGTCAGCGGACCACTCAGTCCTTTCTCGTGACGCTGGCGCTCGGACTGTTGTATGGCGCGGGCATGATGGGCCACTTGCCCTACCCGGTCGCCACCGCCGTCTTCGTGTTCGTGTTCATCTACATTGCGGAGTTCAAGCGCGGCCGACCGATCAAGGTTGAAGCAAGGTTCATCGGCATCGCAGCCGTGATCGCGGTGATCACGTCGGTTGTCGTCACGTTCGTGTTTCAAAATCTGTTCTTGGTGAATCTGCCCTGAATCGGCGGGTAGTCCGTCTGCAACCGGGACCGGTCCATGTTCATTTTTGAAGGATTGGTGAATTTTCTCACGGCGATCGTGTCGCTGGCGACGCCGTGGAACATGTTCAACGTGCTCTGGGCGACGCAGTTGGGCATCATCATCGGCATGCTGCCGGGCCTGACCGCGACCATGGGGGTGGCCCTGCTCACGACGCTCACCTACCGGATGGATTCCAACGGGGCCATCCTGATCCTGATCTGCATCTACATCGGCGCGATCTACGGCGGGTCGCGCAGCGCGATTCTCATCAACATTCCCGGCACGCCCGCCAATGCCGCGACGACGCTGGACGGGTATCCCCTGGCGCAGCAGGGCCAAGCGGGCCGCGCGATCGGAATCGCCACCACCGGCTCGTTCCTGGGGTCGATGTTCGGCATGGTGATGTTGGCTTTTTTTACGCCCCTGATCGGAAACGTCGCCCTGGAGTTCCAGTCCTTCGAATTCTTCTGGTTTGCCGTTTTTGGCGTCATCATCGCGGGCAACCTGACGGCCCCCAAGGATCCCATCAAGGGTTGGATCGCGGGGTTCATGGGTCTGTTCGTCGCGGCGATCGGCATGGAAGGCATTCATGCCTATGTGCGGTTTGACTTCGGCATCGCGGACCTGGCGGGCGGAATCAACCTGATTCCGGCCATGGTGGGCGCATTCGGGTTCGCCGAGGTGCTCACCGTCATGAAGATGCCGCCAATCGCGATCGTCACCGGCGTTGGCGATCGGGTCTGGCCCCGCCTCAGCGATATCACGATGTATTGGCGCACTATCCTGCGCTCCGGCGCCATTGGAACGTTCATTGGCGCGCTGCCAGGAGTGGGCGAGGACATCGCGGCCTGGGTTTCCTACTCCGCCGCCAAGCGCGCCAGCAAGGAGCCCGAGAAATTTGGCAAGGGCAGCATCGAGGGCTTGATGGCCGCGGAAACGGGCAACAACGCCTGCGTGCCCGGCGCCATCATCCCCGTTCTGGCCTTGGCGATCCCCGGCTCGGCGCCCGCCGCCGTGCTGCTGGGAGCCATGCTGATTCACGGCGTGCGGCCGGGCCCATTGATCATGATCGAATCCCCTCAATTCGTCAGCGAGGTTGTGGCGATGGTGTTTTTTGCCACCATTGCCATGTTCGTGCTGGGTCTTTCCATGGTGCGCACCTTGGTCAAGGTGCTGATGGTGCCCCGCGAGAAGTTGATGCCCATCGTGTTCGTCCTCTGCGCCATCGGCTCGTTCGCCATCACCAGCCGCATGTTCGACGTGTGGGTGATGCTGTTCTTCGGCGTGCTGGGATACGTGATGCGGCAAATGGAATACCCCATGGCCCCCTTGATCCTCGGATTGGTGTTGGGCGACATCGTCGACAAGAACCTGCGCCGCGGGCTGGTGCTGTCCGACGGGTCGCTGGAGCCCTTCATCACACGCCCCATCAGCACGGTCCTTTTGGTGATCATCGCCTTCACGATCCTGTTGCGCTTCCGCTGGTTCCAGGAGGTGATGCTCTTCGGCAAACGCACGATTCTCGCGCCTTTGAACGGCTTTAGGCGCTGACTTGGCGCCGGGCAACACCCTGCCCCCACGGGTGGCAGCCACCGGGAGCCCGGCACGCGTGGCTGTGAATGGCCCTCGCGCCCTTGCCCGGCCCAGCGCGCATACCTCGGCGGGACCAACCGACATGCATCCGTTCCCGATTTCCTGCACTACCTGGACATTTGCCGGGCGCCCGCTCACGGAAGCCATCGCCGCGGTGGCCGCCCTGGGGTTCGAGGGCGTGGACATCCCGCTCGCCTCGCAACTGGAGGTGGATGCGACCGGCACGGCGGAGCGGCGCCGCGTCCGCACGGCGGTGGAGCGCGCGGGTCTGGTCTTCACGGGGTTCCATTGGGCCGTGCCACCCGGTCACAGCTACAGCACCCCCGATGCCGCTCAGCGCGCCCGCACGGTCGCCTATTTCAAGCGCGTGATCGAGATGGCCGATGAGATGGGTGTGGGCTACATCACGCTGGGCTGCGGCTACACCCACAAGATCGACCCCGCCTGGGACCACGCAGCCTGCATCCGCAACGCGCGCGATTCCTGGGAGCAATGGGCGCGCCACCTGGAAGGCAAGCAGGTACGCGTGGGCCTGGAAGTGCTCTCACGCCTGGACGTCAATGTGCTGAACACGGTGTCCGAGTGCGCCGCGTTTCTGCGGGGAATCACCGGGTCCAACCTGGGGTTGACCCTGGACACCTATCACATGAATATCGAGGAGAACGACTTCTTCACGCCCATCAGCGCCCATGGGAATCTGATCCGGGTGTTCCAGGTGTCCGACAACCAGCGCAATGCGCCGGGCACGGGCCATTTGCCGTGGCGTGATCTGCTGGCCATGCTCAAGGCCGTCAACTACCCCGGGTTTCTCAGCTTCGAGGTACCCCCCAACGCGTGGGGCAAGACCGAGCCCCGTGACGCGGAGCGGGAACTGGCGGGCGGCCTGCGCTTCCTGCGCGACGTGATGGCGACGCTATGAGCGGCGCGCGGATCCCCGATCCCAACGCCACCTCGTGGGATTGGCAGCGCCACCCGGGCGACGTGGCGGTGTTGCCCATCGGCGCCTGCGAACAACATGGGCGCCACCTGCCGCTCGCCACGGACACGATCCAGGTGGAATTCTTCGCCCGGCACCTGGCCGAGGCGCTGGGCGCCGCGCTGCTGCCCGCGCTGCCGGTGAGCACCAGCCTGGAGCACAAGGGCTTCCGGGGCACGATGACCCTGCGGCCCGCCACGCTGGCACGGGTGGTCAACGACCTGGTCACCGAACTGGAGCAGCAGGGCTTCCACCGCCTCGTGATCGTCAACGGTCACGGGGGCAACTTCATCCTCAACCCCACCCTGCGCGAGATCAACCGCTCCAACCGGGCGATCAAGGTCTTGTTGGCCAATTTCTGGGAGTGTGCCGACCCGTCCCTGGTGCCCACGCCCGAAGTGCACGCCGGGGAATTCGAGACGTCGCTCCTGCTGGCCATCGCGCCCCAACGGGTTGGGCCGGAGCGTGTGGATTTCTCGCCTCCCGACACCGACCCCACTGTGCGTCAAAGCGACCTGACCCACTTCGGCGTGGGCTTCTTCTCCCCCGGCGGCGTGTGGGGCTATCCGAGCCGCGCCACGCGGGAAACGGGGGAGAAGCTTGTCGCATCGATCCAGGCCAACCTGGTGGACTACGTCCGCACGCGCCTGGGTTGGCTCTCCCGCGAGGCGCGCTACGAGGGTGAGGGAACGCTGGAGTTGCGCCCGATGCAGCCCTCGGACGTGCCCGCCGGGTTGGAGTTGTGCCGTGCCGCGGGATGGAACCAGGTGCGGACGGACTGGGAACTGTATCTTTCCCAAAATCCCGGCGGCTGCAGCGTGGTCGCCCGCAATGGCGAGGTCGCGGGCACCGTGATCACGGTGGACTACGAGGGCCGGTTCGGTTGGATCGGCATGGTGCTGGTGCGGCCCAGCCTGCGCGGCGCAGGGCTGGGAACGCGGCTGTTGCACGTGGCCTTCGACCATTTGCGCGCGTGCGAGACCCTCAAGCTGGATGCGACCCCCGCGGGCCGCCGGGTCTACCTCCCGCTGGGATTCGTCGACGAGTACGGCGTGATGCGCCTGGAGACGGTCGCCGCCGGAGCGGACTATCCCCGTGCGCGGCATCCCGTGCGCCCCATGACCGAGGCGGATTTCGCCCCGCTCATCGCCATGGATGCGCCCATCTTCGGGGCCCGCCGGGAGCACGTGTTGCGCAGCTATTGGCGCGCGGCGCCCGACTTGGCCCGCGTGGCCGAGCGCAATGGCACGTTGCTGGGATACCTGCTGGGCCGCCGCGGCCACACCCACGATCAAGCGGGCGCCATCGTGGCGGTGGAGCGTGAGGTTGCGGCGGACCTGCTGCTCACCCTGCTCGCCGAGCATCCCGGGCAGCGCTTCTTCGTCGATGCCACTTTGCATGACCCGGCCTGGATGCGCTGGCTGAAGGAGATCGGCTTCCGCGAGCAACGCCCCTATACGCGCATGTACAAGGGCCCCAACACTCATCCGGGAGAGCCGCGCCTGCAATTCGCCATCCTCGGCCCGGAGCTGGGCTAGCACCCCGCCAGCCCGCTTCCCTGGCTGCTCCGCGGCCGGTCGAGCGCGTTCATGATGAAGGTCATGGCCGCCCTGGAGCGCCTCCGTTAGCCTGAAGTTCCAGTGAATTTGCCTTCCCTGTGCGCCAGCCAGCGGGTGTCTATGGCTCCAGAACCGCGCCGCCTGCAGCCTCCTTTTCCGGGCCAATTGACCACGAATGACGGCACCGGCGCCGTGGTGTGGGTGGAAACCCACATCAGTCAGGCGGCGTTGGCCTACCCCATCACGCCTTCCACCAACATGGGGGTGCAATTTGCCCAGGCGGCGGCCAACGGCATGAAGAACTTGTGGGGCGACCCGCTCTATTTCCTGGAATCGGAATCGGAGCATTCCTCCGCCTCGGCGGCCGAGGGCTTCGCACTGGCCGGGGGGCGCGTCACCAACTTCACGTCCGGACAGGGGCTGGTGCTGATGAAGGAGGTATTGCACGTCATCAGTGGCAAGCGGCTGCCCATCGTGTTCAACATCGGCGCGCGGGCGCTCACCAGCCAGGCCCTCAACGTGCACGCAGGCCATGACGACGTCATGGCCGTGGCCGATACGGGCTGGGGAATGCTGTTCGCGCGCAATGCCCAGGAGGCCGCCGACCTGTGCCTGATCGCGCGGCGGGCCGCCGAGGCGACGGAAACCCCCTTCATGAACATCCAGGACGGCTTTCTGACCACGCACACGCTGGAAACGCTGCGCATGCCGGAGCCTGAATTGATGGAAGACTATGTCGGCGCGCCGGGGGAACGGCTCCGCCCATTGTTCGATCCGGTGCGGGGCATCATGTCGGGCGTGGTGCAGAACCAGGACGCCTACATGAAGGGCAAGATCGCGCAACGCTACTACTACGATCAACTGCCGCGGGCGCTGGAGGTGGCCATGGAGGAATACCATGGCCTAACGGGCCGCCACTACGGGTTGGTCAGCGGCTACCACCTCGCCGACGCGGACTATGCCATCGTCGCGCTGGGCTCCACCGCCGAGACCGCCGAGGCCGTTGCGGACTACCTGCTGCGCACGCGGGGCCTGCGGGTGGCGGTCGTGCACCCCACCGCCTTCCGGCCGTTCCCCGGGCCGCAGTTGGTGGAGGCGCTCAAGGGGGTGCAGGCGATCGCCGTCGTTGAGCGCTTGGACAATCCTCCCGCCCAGAGCAATCCGCTGACGGCCGAGTTGAAAGCCGCCTTCTGCGATGCCTTGACCGGCCACCCCGACTACCCGCGCGTGCACCGCATTCCGGAGATCATCTCGGGATCGGCAGGGCTGGGGAGCCGGGACGTGCGGGCGGGCGACCTGATCGCCGTCGTGGACGCGCTGATCGCGGGCCGCCGCCGGTACTTCTCCCTGAACATCGACCATCCCACCGCGCTGGTCAGCAAGGAGCAGCCGGACATCCGTCCGCAGGGCGCGTTCAGCTTGCGCGGCTATTCGATCGGGGGATTCGGTTCGGTAACGACCAACAAGGTGATCGCCCAGGTGTGCGCGGACCTGTTCGGGCTCTACGTGCAGGCCTATCCGAAATACGGGTCGGAGAAGAAGGGATTACCCACCAACTACTACCTGACGCTCGCCGCGGAACCGATCCGCGCCCATTGCGAGATGGAGCATGCGGAATTCATCCCTCTCAACACCGTGAATGCGCTGCGCATGGGCAATCCGCTGCAGGGGTTGAGCCGCGGCGGCGTGGTGTTCATCCAATGGACCTCGCCCGATCCCCAGTCCCTCTGGGCGCAACTTCCGCTGGCGGCCCGCCGCTCCGCCCGGGAGGCGGGCGCGCGCATCTTCTACCTGGATGCCGCGCGCATTGCCCGCGAGGAAACCCCGCGGGAGGATCTCGAGGTACGGATGCAGGGGATCGCCCTGCTGGGCGTGTTCCTGCGCTGCTCGCCCTTCCGCGAGCGGCTGCACATCCCCGACGAGAAGCTGCTGGAGAATGCCGCGGCGGTGATCAAGCGCATGTTCGGCAAGGCCTCCCCCGAGGTGGTCGCGGCCAACGTGCGTTGCGCCGAGCGGGGCTACCGGGAGGTGATGGAAGTGCCCCAGGCCGTCATCGCCGCATCGGAAGGCGAGGTGGAGCGCCTCTACGGCACCCGCCAGGTGAGCGAATTCATGCATCGCGGCGTCGTCACCTGCGGTCCCGAACAGCCGCTGGCGGACGTCGTGAAGATCATGGCGGAGCAGCAGATCTCCGCCATCGTCGTGGTGAACGAAACGCGGGCGATGGAGGGCATTTTATCCACCACGGATTTGACGCGCGCCGCGTTCCATACGGGCAGCGGCCATGCGGGCGCGGCCCTGGTTTCGCGGCATCTCATGACCAAGGACGTCATCGTCACGTGGCCGGAGGAAGCGCTGGACGAAGCCGTCGCGCGCATGCTGGAGCACCACGTGCACCGGCTGGTCGTCGTGAAGGGCGAAAAGGACCGTCGGCACCCGATCGGCATTCTCTCCATGACCGATCTGGCCCGGGCAGCCGGCACCGCGTCGCCGCCCCGATAGGAGGGGAGCGCCATGAAAGCCGCTCGCGGTCTCGAACGGGAACCTCGCATCCGCAAGGCGGACGTTGCGCGGGCGATGCCGGTGGTGCTGAAGCTGCCGCCGAACCTTCCGTCCGATGAAGCCTACCGTCGCGACTTCAGTTGGGATGCCGCCGCCCGCGAGTTGACCGGACTCCCGGATGGCGGGCTCAACATCGCCTATGAGGCGGTGGACCGCCACGCCGCCGGCCCGCTCAAGGAGCATCTGGCGCTGCGCTGGATCGGCCGGTCGGCGCCGATCCGGGATTTCACTTACGGCCAGTTGAAGGAAGAGACCGCGCGGTTCGCCCACGTGCTGCGCACGCTCGGCGTGCAACGGGGCGAGCGCGTGTTCGTCCTGGCCGGGCGCGTGCCGGAGTTGTACATCGCCGCCCTCGGCACGCTCAAGGCGGGCGCCGTGTTCTGCCCCCTGTTTTCCGCTTTCGGTCCGGAGCCCATCCGCGCCCGCGTCAGCCTGGGCGATGGCGTGGTGCTGGTGACGACCCCCTCCCTCTATCTGAAGAAGGTGGCCCCCGTCCGGGCGGCGCTGCCCTCCCTGCGGCACGTGCTGCTGATCGACGAGGGCGGGCCCGCTCCGCCCATCGCGGGCACCGCGCGGCTGCGGCCCCTGCTGCAGGCCGCCCCGCCCGATTTCCCGGTCGCCCAGACGCGCCCGGAGGACATGGCGCTGCTGCACTTCACCAGCGGCACGACGGGCAAGCCCAAGGGCGCCGTCCACGTCCACGGCGCCGTGGTGGCACACCACATCACCGGCCGGCTGGCCCTCGATCTTCATCCGGAAGACGTCTTCTGGTGCACGGCCGATCCGGGTTGGGTCACGGGCACGTCCTACGGCATCGTCTCGCCCCTCACCAACGGCGTCACGACGATCGTGGACGAGGCCGAATTTGACGCCGAGCGCTGGTACCGCATCCTGGCCGAGCAGCGCGTCAGCGTCTGGTACACGGCTCCCACGGCCGTGCGGATGATGATGAAAGCCGGGACGGAACTGGCGCGCAAGTACGCGCTGCCCCATTTGCGCTTCATCGCCTCCGTGGGCGAGCCGCTCAATCCGGAAGCGGTGTGGTGGGGCATGGAGGCCTTCGGCCTGCCCATTCACGACAACTGGTGGCAGACGGAAACGGGCGGCATCATGATCGCCAACACCGCCGCCATGGACGTGAAGCCGGGCTCGATGGGCCGTCCACTGCCCGGCATCGAGGCGGCCATCGTGGAGCGGGTGGACGAAGGCCGCGGCCTGCGGGTGATCGCTGAAGCGGGGCAGAAGGGCGAACTGGCCCTGAAACCGGGTTGGCCGTCCATGTTCCGCGGCTATCTGCACGAGGATGCGCGCTATCGGAAATGCTTCATCGACGGGTTCTACCTGAGCGGCGATCTCGCGAAGCGGGACGACGAGGGCTACTTCTGGTTCATCGGCCGCGCCGACGACGTCATCAAGTCCGCCGGTCACTTGATCGGCCCGTTCGAGGTGGAAAGCGTGTTGATGGAGCATCCGGCGGTGGCCGAGGCGGGCGTGATCGGCAAGCCGGATCCCGTCGCGTTGGAGATCGTCAAGGCCTTCGTCACCCTGCGCAAGGGCTTTCAACCAAGCGACGACCTGATGCTCGACATCCAGGGATTTGCCCGCAAGCGCATGGGGGCGGCGGTGGCCCCCAAGGAAATCGCCTTTGTCGCCGATCTTCCCCACACGCGCAGCGGAAAAATCATGCGCCGGCTGCTGAAAGCGCGGGAGCTGGGCCTTCCGGAAGGGGACACTTCCACCCTCGAGGCTTCCGCATGAATCAACCGATCGAGAGCGGCAAAGACAAGGACCTCCGGCTGTTGCGCAACATGCAGTTGATCCGGCGCTTCGAGGAGCAATGCGCCGAGCTTTACAGCGCGGGGAAGATCCGCGGTTTCCTGCATCTCTACATCGGGGAGGAAGCCGTGGCGGTGGGCGCCATGGAGGCGCTGCGGCCCCAGGATGCCGTCGTCGCCACCGACCGGGAGCACGGCCACGCCCTGCTGCGCGGCGTGCCGCCGGGCGCCGTGATGGCGGAAATGTTCGGCAAGCGGGAGGGCTGCAGCCATGGGCGCGGGGGCTCCATGCACCTGTTCGACGTCTCGCACCGGTTCTATGGCGGGAATGCCATCGTGGCCGGTGGCCTGCCCCTGGCCGTCGGCATGGCCCTGGCCGACAAGCTGCGGCAGCGCAGCGCCGTGACCGCGTGCTTCTTCGGCGACGGCGCCATGGCCGAAGGGGAATTCCACGAGTGCGCGAATCTGGCCGCGCTGTGGAAGCTGCCGGTGTTGTTCCTCTGCGAGAACAATCTCTACGCCATGGGGACGGCCCTGGAGCGCCACCAGGCGCAGAGCAACTTGGCGGCCCGCGCGCGCGGCTACAACATGCCGGGGGACCAGGTGGACGGCATGGATGTGCGGGCGGTGGAAGCGGCGGCCTCCAAGGCGAGCGCCCACGTGCGGGAGGGCAATGGGCCGTACTTCCTGGAATTCCTCACGTACCGGTTCCGGGCCCATTCCATGTACGACCCGGACCTCTACAGGGACAAAGCGGAAGTCGAGCGCTGGAAGCTGCGCGACCCGATTCCCGCCTTCCGCACCCAACTGCGGCAAGACCAGGGGTTGGACGAGCCGGCTTGGACGCGGCTCTGTGCCTCCGTTGAGGAGGAAGTCGCCGCCGCCGTTGCCTTTGCCGAGGCCGGTACGTTGGAACCCGTGGAAGACCTGCTCAAGGACGTCTACACGCCCGCGGGGGCACCATGAGCACCCAGCGCGTGACCTACCGGGACTGCATGCGAATGGCGTTGCGGGAAGCGCTGCAGCGGGACCCGCGGGTGTTTATCATGGGAGAGGACGTGGGCCGCTACGGCGGCGCCTTCGCCGTCAGCAAGGGGCTGCTGGAGGAATTCGGACCGGAACGCATCCGGGACACGC
>JBGPEV010000035.1:0-11372 GCA_041482995.1 bacterium
CAAAGGGCTGCTGGGAAAATGAGGCGAGTGCTTGGATGAAGCGCACCCTGCCGGTCCTGGCCGTGGTGGTGCTGGCCCTGGCCGCCTTGCCCCTCCTGCCGTTTCAAGCCGTTACCTACGTCTTGCGAGTTCTCACGCTCGGGTTCGTCTACCTGGTGCTGGCCCAGAGTTACGACATCGTGGGTGGCACGATGGGCTACGTGAACCTGGGCCACATCGCGTTTTTCGGCGTGGGCGCCTACGCCTTCGGGATCACCTACAACGCGGGGTACTCGCTGCTCCCATCCCTGGTTGCCTCCTTGGCGGTGGTTGCCGTGTTCGCGGGGCTCATCAGCTATCCCTTTTTCCGGTTGCGCGGCGCGTACTTCTCGCTGGCGGCGTTCGGGCTGGTCAAGCTGATGGAGTATGTCACCAGCAACCTGGGTTGGCTGACGGGCGGGTCGAACGGACTGAAGATCCTCGCCGCCGAGCGCACGGTGCCCATGTATTACCTGACGCTCGGGCTAGTCTTGCTGGCCGTGGCCGCCACGTGGCTGATCAACCGCTCGCGCCTGGGATTGGCCATGAAGAGCATCCGCGAGGACGAGGCCGTCGCGCGCGATTTCGGGGTCCCTACCCTGCGGGTCAAAGCGCAGGCGCTGGTGATCAGTTCCATGTTTCCCGCCGTGCTGGGCGGGCTCTACACGTGGTACCTCAACTACATCAATCCGAGCGAGGTCTTCGGTTTGAAGATCGCGTTGCAGCCGGTGGCCATGGCCATGTTGGGAGGATCCGGGCTCACCCTCGGTCCGGTGGTCGGAAGCGTCTTTCTATACGCCGTGGAAGAATTGATCTCGGCGCAATTCCCGTACCTGCAGAGCGCCTTGCTAGGCCTGATCATCGTGCTCGTCGGGCTGTTCATGCCGGGGGGCATCATCCGCGTCCCGATGGTGGAGCGCTTTCTGGAGCGAATCGGGCTGCGCGAGGAGGACCAGTGAGCGGGACGATCATCCAGGTGCGGGGGCTGACCAAGGACTTCGCGGGTCTGCGTGCGCTCAATAAACTCGACTTTGACGTCGACGAAGGCGGAATCACGGCCATCATCGGCCCCAACGGTGCCGGAAAAACGACGTTGTTCAATCTGATCGCCGGCGATGAAACACCGACGTCCGGCGACATCGTTTTTCTTGGCGAGGACATCTCGCACCACACGCCCGATCAGATTTGCCGCCTGGGAATCTCCCGCACCTACCAGAGCGTGCGGCCGTTCCTCGGCCTATCGGTGTGGAACAACGTCAAGATCGCCCGGCTGTTCGGCCGCCGCGGCGGAACATCCCGGTCGGAAGTGGACAAGGACATTCTGGAGATTCTCGAGTTTCTCCACCTGGCCAAACTGTCGGACCGGCGGGCCGAGTCCCTGATTCCGCTGGAACGCAAGCGCCTGGAAATCGCCCGCGCGTTGGCCACCTATCCCCGCGTGATCCTCTTCGACGAAGTGATTGCCGGATTGACCCCCACGGAAACGCTGGAGATGATGAATACCATCCAGGCGATCAATGGGCGCGGCATCACCGTTCTGCTGATTGAACACGTCATGAAGGCCGTGATGGGGCTCTCCCACAAGGTGATCGTATTGCACCACGGCGAGAAGATCGCCGACGGCGACCCTCAGGCGGTAACCCGGGATCCGGAGGTGATCCGCGCCTATCTGGGCGGCGCCGCGGCGCTCCCGTCCGCGTAAGTGAAGAGGTGCAGCGGTGCTGGAACTGGACAAGATCTCCGTCCATTACGGGGACGTGCAAGTGATCTTCAACCTTTCCCTGCGGGTGAAGGAGGGGGAGATTGTCACGCTGATCGGTTCCAACGGCGCGGGAAAGACCACCACCGTCAATGCCATTTCCGGCGTATTGCGGCTCCGCAGCGGTCAAATCAGGTTCCTGGGGCAACCGACGGACAGCACTCCCGCCTATCGCCTCGTTGCGCAAGGGTTGGTTCAAGTGCCCGAGGGCCGCCTGCTCTTTCCCGCCTTGACCGTGCGGGACAATCTCCTGATGGGTTCGTATCCGCGTCATACCCGGGGGCGCATGGCGGACAGGATGGCGTGGGTGTTCAACCTGTTCCCGCGCCTGAAGGAGCGGCAAGGCCAGCTCGTGCGCACGCTCTCCGGCGGGGAGCAACAGATGCTGGCGATCGGGCGCGGGCTGATGGGGTTTCCGAAGCTGCTGATTCTGGACGAGCCCTCGATCGGCCTGGCGCCGCTGATGGTCTCAGAAGTGTTCCGCGTGATCCAGGAGATCAACAGCGCCGGCGTGTCGATCCTGTTGATCGAGCAGAATGCCGTGCAAGCGTTGAATCTGGCCCACCGCGGGTATGTGATGGAGCACGGCCACCTGACCCACGAGGGCGATGCCCGCGGCCTGCTCGGCAACGAGTCCATCCGCAGCGCGTACCTGGGCATCTGATCCGGTCCGCGGTTCCGGAGCACCCAGCGGCGCAGCGCTACCCTCATGGCGACCGCCCCGCCGGGGGGCCTGACCGATGCCCAAGCCGTCCTCGTCGGCGTGCCGCCCGGTGGTCCTGTACCGGACACGCGCCCCATGCCAGTATGAGATGCGCCTCCACGCAACGCCCCGTGCGTCAATTGCGTGGCCGTTGGGCCGCGCGCTTTTGACGTGCGGCGTTGGAGATTCGCCATGTATATCGATTTCCTGGCGTTCATGCTGGTCAACCAAGCGGCGGGCCTGACGCTGCTGGCGTGTTACGTCTATTGGGATGTCGATCGGACCGATCAGAAGCGTTGGGCGCCGGGTTTCGCGCTGTCCGGATTGGCTGCCGTGGTGTTGGGGTTGCGGTTGGTCTTTGCTTGGCCGCTGCCCGGCAGCTTCAATCTTCTTTACGGCGAACCGTCGCTGTTCTTCGGAATCTTGATGCTGATGATGGCCGCCGTGGCGTGGCTCGAGCTGGATCTGCTCCCGGTCGCCGTATACGGGACGTTCGCCGGGTTCGTATCGCTTTTGCTGGGTATTCAGGTCCTGAACCTGGGCCTGACGAAGAGTCCGTTCCTTTCCGGCGTCAGTTTCCTTTGGACTGGGCTTGTGGGCGTTTTCGCCGTTCCCATGCTCCGGTATCGCCGGTGGCATGCGTTCAAAGTCTTCGGGGCCAGTGGTCTCGGCGTGGCGGCGCTCCTGTGGGCCGTTTTGGGCTTTGACGCCTACTGGGGCCACGTGGAACCGTTCATGAGCTGGAGGCCGCTCACGCAGCAATATCAGCAGGAGATGCGGAAGCCGGCGCTCCCCGTGCAACCCCAGCCGGCCATTCCGCCGCAGACCAAGTAATGCCGCAGCGCGCGCCTCTGCTTCCCCCGAATCGGGCTGGTGGGCGCCACGGAATCGAAGCAGGAGCGAGGGCGCATGTTGATTGCCCAAATAACCGATACCCACATCCGCCCGGAAGGCCAGTTGCTGTGCCGATTGGTGGATACGGCGCCGTTCCTGGAGCGCTGTATCGCCCGGATCAACGCGCTGCGCCCGGCGCCGGACGTGGTGCTGGTGACCGGCGATCTGGTGGACGGCGGGTTGCCCGAGGAATACGCGCGGCTGCGCGCGTTGCTGCGGCGGCTGCCCTGCCCCGCCTACGTGATCCCGGGCAACCATGACGACCGGGAGCGCCTCCGGGAGGCCTTCCGGGCGGATGAGTACCTGCCCGCGGCCGGATATCTGCAATATGTCGTCGACGATTACCCGCTGCGCTTGATCGGCCTGGACTCCCTGCTGCCGGGCAAGGTGGGCGGCCGGCTGTGCGCCGACCGGCTCGGTTGGCTCGATGCGCGGCTGCAAGAGGCGCCCCAGCGCCCCACGGTCGTCTTCGTCCATCATCCGCCCTTTCCCACGGGCATCGCCTGGATGGACCGCGAAGCACTGGAAGGGGCCGCTGCCCTTGCCGATGTGGTGCGCCGCCATCCCCAGGTGGAGCGCCTGTTGTGCGGTCACATTCACCGGCCGATTCATGTGCGCTGGGCGGGCACCCTGGCGTCGACCGGGCCGGCCACCGCACATCAGATTCCCCTCGATCTCCAGACCGGCGGCCCCGCCGTATTTGTCATGGAGCCCTCGGCGTTTCAGTTGCACCTGTGGCGGGCGGGAACCGGGCTGATCAGTCACGTCAGCTACTGCGAAAGTCATTCCGGTCCGCACCCATTCCGCTGATCGGCTGGACGGCGGCCCGCGTGAGTGCCCGAAAGGTAGACCTCTGCGCCCGGGCGGCCGCAAGATACGCATCCAGAGTGTTGGGAAAGCGAGGGCTGGCGCCGGGCGGATGGCCCGACGAACTGCGGGTGCGCGGGGGAAGAGAGGCGCGGGGCGCGGGCGGCGGCAACAAGAAAGCGATCCGCTTGCGCAGATCGCTTTCCTCCTGAGCGGGGACGACGGGACTCGAACCCGTGGCCTCCGGCGTGACAGGCCGGCGTTATAACCAGCTTAACTACGTCCCCGGACCCCGCATTCCTGCGGGAGACCTACGACTCTAGCTTTCCGCTCCCGACCTTGTCAAATGCGCCCGGCGGCGGGGCCATGCGTGCGCCACCGGGCAATTGCGGCCGTGGCCCCACGGAGGGCCGTGGGAAGCAAGACGCGTTGGGGAAAATCGAGGGGGCCTCAGTCCAACGTCACGAAAATTGAATGGCGCAGCTTGCGGTTGACCGCGCGGCTGATGTGACCTTTGCCCGTTGTGTCTTCCACCAGGAAGACTTCTCCAGCGCCGATGGTGCGGGTTTCGCCATCGCTGACGGTGATCCGCACCGCGGCGTCCAGGTTTATGATGTATTGTTTGCGCGGCGCGTTGTGCCAGTCGTAGTTGTAGGTGGGTGAGGTTTCGCGAAAGATGATTCCCGTGGCGCGAAAACGCCGCGAGGTCTTTCCCCCGGCGTTTTTTTTCTGGTACGGAATCTCCACGTCCTTGAAGTGCGTCTCGCCCTTGGCATCCACGTACAGTCGAGTGATTTTCATCGGCGATCCAGTCTCCGCTTGGCGGATTCGGGCTAGAGAGAAAGGAAGATGCCGTTCTGGCGCAGCCAGGATTTGCGCTTGCGATAGTCGGGAAGCACGTCGCCGACCAGGCGCCAAAACGCGGAGGAGTGATTCAGCATGCGCAAATGACACAACTCGTGCACTACCACGTAGTCGAGAATATCCGGTGGAGCCAAGACCAGCCGCCAGTTGAAATTCAGCGCGCCGTCGGCGGAGCAACTGCCCCAGCGGCGTTTCTGATCCTTGATGCGCACCACCCGGGCGTGCAACCCCGTCAGCTCCTGGAAGCAGTTGACGCGATTGTGCAGCACCTTGCGTGCTTGCTCCCGGTACCAGCCCAGAATCTCCGTGCGAATGCGCTCCGGCCCCACCAAGTGGGGAAATTCGAAAGGCACGTTCAACACCATCTCGTTTTCTTCCAGCCGCACCCCCGTCGGCGCCGGGTCGTGGGAGACGCGCAGCGGGTAGGCGATGCCTTGATAGGGCAGGGATTCGCCCGGCTCCCAGCGCGGCGTCGCGATGAGGGCTTTGGCGTCCTCGGCTTCCTGCGTTTTGGAGAGAATCCAGCCGGCCTTCTGCTGGAGCACTTCCTCCAGCCACTTGTGGCTCAGCCGGGACGGGCTGTAAACGACGAGCCCTTGCTCGGGATGAATGGAGATGGCGACGGTCCTACGGCGTGAACTGCGCTTCAAACGGTATGGGAGCGTACGTTCCCCGATCTGGATCTGGGCATCCATGCCCCTCCTTCCCCTCGGTTGATCCTGGGCGCTGGAACGTCCGTGTTCGTTGGAATCCGGGCTGGCCTTCCTCGCGCCGGGTGGATGGTACACCCGCACACTACATGAACAATTTTCCCGTTGATTGCAAGAAAGAAACGAATGGGCAGCGGCCGCCAGAGGTCGGCCTGGAGCAGATGCGCGCGCCGCGCGGGCACGCGCCGCCCGGCGGATTGCGATTCAGCATTGCCCCGCGATGCGCTATGTTCACGGCGCAATCATCGGCGGCGAACGTGGAGAGCGCAAGATGACCTTCGACGTGTTCGGCATCGAGAATCCACTGATCGACCTGATGGCGCAGGTGCCCGACGAATTCCTCCAGCGGCTGAAGCTGGAAAAGAACCGGATGTTCCTGATCGACCGGCCGCGCCACCAGGAATTGCTCGAAGCGCTCAACCACGTCCCCGTGCACGCGGAGCCGGGCGGGTCCTGCGCCAACACCATGCAGGGGATCGCGCAATTGGGCGCGCGCGCCGCGTACTGCGGCAAGGTGGGGTCCGACGAGTATGGGCGCGTCTATGTGCAGAAGCTGGAACGCGCCGGCGTCCGGTGCTTCGTCCGGCCCTCCGGCCAGCTCACGGGCAGCACGGTGATCCTGATCACGCCCGATGCACAGCGCACCATGAACACGTTTCTGGGGGCATGCCAGGACTTATCCGCCTCCGATATTCCGGTCGACGCCATCAAGCAATCCCGCCGGCTCTACATCACGGGATATCTGTGGGACACCGACGGTCAGAAGGAGGCCGCGCTGCTGGCCTTGCGCACGGCGCGGGAGAACAACATTCCGGTTGCGTTCAGCCTGTCCGACCCGTTCTGCGTAAACCGCCACCGCGCGGACTTCCAGCGCATCCTCACCGAGTACGTGGATGTGGTGTTCGCCAACCGGGAGGAGGCCTTGTCACAGACGGGCCTGGACACCACCCATGGCGCCTTGGGCAAACTGCGCCAATGGTGCGACAAAGTGGTGATCACCATCGGCGCGGCGGGCGCGCTGATCGCCGGCGGCGCCGACACCGTTTATGTGGACCCGTTCTCCGTCCATCCCAAGGACACCACCGGCGCGGGGGATGCCTTCGCCGCCGGATTTCTTTATGGGCTTTCCACCGGCGCCTCTTTGCATCAATGCGGCCGGCTGGGCAACCGCTTCGCCTCCCAGGTGATTCAGCAGATCGGCCCGCGCCTCTCCGGCGACGTGCGCACCCTGCTGGCGCCGGTGATCGACGACCCCCGCAATTGATCCCGTCAGGGCGTTGCCTCCAGTAGCCTCCGCGTTTCCGCCGGTAGTGCGCCAGGTTGAACTTCGTCCGTGATGAGGCGGACAACCAATGCAATCCATTCCTCGTCCGACAATCGGGGTCGAAGATTCTCCCGCCCTTGGTCACCTGAACCTCGCCCAGGCCAAGCGTAGCGTCCTCGTAAGTTTGCGAGGTCCGGATCGTCTTCCGGCCCGTCGCCGAACCTATGATCCAGTTGCATACGCAACGCTTCAAGCCGTAATCCAGACGATACCAGACGCCGTTCCCGGGGTGCGTGCGGTTCTTGCCTTTCCCCGCCCAATTATGTATAAATTGGCATTTACGGCTGGCGACTTCAGCTGGCTGATCGAAGTGACGTCCCGCTTGACCGCCCCGCTCCCGAATTTTCAAACGGCAGGGGGCGTGTCCGTGAAGCCCGCCGGGCCGCGGTTGCGTCGGCCGGGCTGAGATCGTGAGACGATTGCAGATCGCAGAACCGGTCAGACCGCCCGGGGAGAGGGAATAGCCCTTTCCAGCGGTGCGCCGGCGGGACGTAAGGGTTTGTAGGCAGTTCGCCCCTCCCCCCTGGGGGAGGGGCCGGGGGAGAGGTCCCCCACGGATTGCACAGAAAAAGACGCCAGCACGCACCAGGAACGGCAGTGCGGAACGACGGGCGGCACGCCCGTGCGGGTTTCGAATCGGGATCTGCAAAAGCCGCGCAATCCGCGGATGCGCTGTCGCGGTTGAAGGCGTCCGCGGATTTGGGCGAGACCGCCGCGCGGGTCGAGCGCCTGCTGGAGGCGCCGATCGCGAACTTGGGCTGCCGGCTGCTGGAAGCGCAGTACCGCCACGAGGGGCGCTGGGTGCTGCGCCTGGTCATCGACCGGGCGCCGGGCGCAACACCGGAAGCCGCGGCGGCCCCGGAAGCGGGCGTGACCCTGGAAGACTGCGGCGCCGTGAGCGAGTTGGCCGGGCGCATCCTGGACGTGGAAGACCCCATCCCCCACGCCTTCGCGCTGGAAGTGACCTCGCCCGGCCTGTTCCGCCTGCTCAAGGAGCGGCGGCACTTCGCGCAATCGCTGGGCAAGGTGTGCCGCTTCACGCTCGCCCCCGGCGTGCTGCCGGAGCGCACGGAGCGCACGTTGCGCGGGACGATCGAGGCGTTGACGGACGACGGAGTGAGACTGGCGATCGGAGAGGAGCGGATTGCCGTGCCCCTGGAGGCGATCCGCTCCGCTCGGCTGGACCCGGACTTGTGAACAAATTCATCCACAGATTTCACAGATGACACAGATGGAACAACCGGCCTGAGAAGAAAAGAAAATCTGTGAAATCCGTGAAATCTGTGGATAGGCGGTAATCGAGAACGAAGAAGGCATCATGGCACGAGAGAACATCCTAGAAGCCATTGGCGACATCGCCCGCGAGAAGGGCATCAACCGCGACCGCCTGGTGGCGGTGATTCAGGAAGCGGTGACGGCGGCGGCCAAGCGCAAGTTCAAGAATTTCCAGGACATCGAGGCGCGGCTGAACCCGAAGACGGGTGAGCTCGAGGTGTTCCGCTACAAGAAGGTGACGGAAGCCTACACGGACGCGGACAACGAGATCGCCCTGGATGACGCGCTCACCGTGAATTTGGCGGGCGAACGCATCCAGGTCCCTCTGGACGCCATCCGCTCCGCACGGTTGGACCCTGATCTTAAACGATAGCGAACCCCTCGGGTGAATTCGGTTTGGAACGCAACATGGCCAAAGAAAATATCGTCGAAGCAATTGGCGAAATCGCGCGTGAAAAAGGCATCAACCGCGACCGGCTGGTAGCGGTCATTCAGGAGGCGGTCACCGCGGCAGCCAAGCGCAAGTTCAAGAATTTCCAGGACATCGAGGCCCGCCTGAACGTGAAGACCGGCGAGCTGGAGGTGTTCCGCTACAAGAAGGTGACGGACGCCTTCACGGACGCGGACAACGAGATTGGCCTGGACGAGGCCCGCAAGCTGGATTCGCTGGCCGAGCCGGGCGACGAGGTGGAATACGAGATCGACAACCAGGAACTGAGCCGCGTGATCGCCCAGACGGCGCGCCAGATGATCTTCCAGAAGATCCGCGAGGCGGAGCGGGAGACCATCTTCGAGAACTTCAAGGACCGCAAAGGCGAGATCCTGAACGGCGTGGTGAGCCGCACCGAGCGCGGACGCACCTACGTGACCCTGAACCAGACCGAGGCCATCCTCTTCCACCGCGACCAGATTCCCAACGAGCGCTATGCCAGCGGCGACCACATCCGCGTCATGCTGCTAGACGTGCTGAACGATCCCAAGGAGCCCTCCCAGCTCGTCATCTCCCGCACCCATCCGCAACTGTTGATGAAGCTCTTCGAGATGGAGGTGCCGGAGATCTACGACGGGATCGTGGAGATCGTCAACGCCGCCCGCGAGCCGGGCCGCCGGGCCAAGATCGCCGTGCGCTCCAACGACAGCGACGTGGACCCCGTGGGGGCCTGCGTCGGCATGCGCGGCTCGCGCGTCCAGACCATCATCAGCGAGCTGCGGGGAGAGAAGATCGACATCATCCACTTTGCCGAGGACATTCCCACCTACGTGGCCAACGCCCTGGCCCCGGCGGAACTGACGCGCATCAAGATCGACGACGTCACCAAGACCATCGACGTGGAGGTGGAGCCCGACCAGCTTTCGCTGGCCATCGGGCGGCAGGGGCAGAACGTGCGCCTGGCCTCCAAGCTGCTGGGCTACAAGATCAACGTCTCCTCCACGCGCGAGCAGGCGCTCTCGCTGGAGGAACAGATTCGCGAGCGCCTGCTGGCGACCCAGCAAGAGCTGGGGGCCAGTTCGCTCTCCCTGAGTTCGCTGGCCCAGCGCGCGGCGGAAGGGGCGCCGGCGGATGGCGATGCCCCGGCGGCTGAAGGCGTGGCAACGGAAGGCGCTGCCGAAGGGAGCGAGGCCGCCGCTGTGGCGGAAACATCCCCGGCGGAATCCGCGGCGCCCGCAGACGCGCCGGCCGAAGGGGCCGAACCGGCGCCAGAAGCGGCGGCCAAGACCCCGGTGGGCGGCGAGGCCACCTGATCCGGTGGCGGCGCTGGCAGGAACGCCGGGGCGGGTTGGGCCCGGCGCATGACTGGATGGGCCGCCCCGTGGCGGCAGCACACCCGCCGGAATGATCCGGCGGCGGTTCGGGAAGGCAGGCTATGGCGAAAATGCGAGTCTTTGAGCTGGCGCGGGAACTGAACATTCCCTCCAAGGACCTGATCAAGCGCGTCAAGGTGTTCGGGTTCAAGGTGGACGGGAACTTCAACGTTCTCGAGGAGGACACGATCGCCCAGATCAAGGCCAAGATGCTGGAGCCGGTCACGCGCGTGGAATCCGACGGCGGCGCGGGGGCCGAGGGGGATGCGGAAGAAGCCCCCCGCAAGCGGCGCATCATCTCCGCCCGCCGCTCGGGCGAGGTGCACAAGATCCAGGAGTCCCTGGGCGTCTCCGGGCCGCTGCCGGAAGACCTGCAGACCCGCGCCGAGGTGAAACCCGAGCCGCCTCCCCTGCCGGGCGAAGCCGCCGAGCCCAGGCCGCGCCTGGTGCGCGGCACCCGGGGCGCCCCCCTGCCGGAAGCGGCGGAGGGCGGTGCGATGCCGGGAGGAGAACTGCCGCGCGAGCTGCCCGGCGCGGAAGCACCCGGCGCGCCCGGTCTGGCGGCGGACGGAGCCGCAGCCCCCGCAGGGGAGGCCCAGCGTCCGGCCTCCACCGCCGCGGTGGGCGTGATGATGCCGGTGCGCCAGGCGACGGGCCTGAAGATCCTGAAGAAGGGTGTGCCCCCCACGGCCGCCGAGGAGGCTGCCGCGGCCACGGGCTGGAAAGAGGTGAAGAAGGGCGACCGCAAGCGGGGCGCCTACATTGAGGAAGACGCGCCCAGCCGCTGGGCCAAACGTCCGGACGGGAGCCGCCGTCCGGAAGGGGGCGGTGGCGACGACGCCAGCCGGGGCCCACGCCGGCGCAGCCCGGAAAAGCGCGCCCGCCTGGCCGCCCGGGGCACCGTGCAGCAGCCGGAAGGCGAGCAGAAGCACACCTTCGGCCCCCGCAAGCGGGCCATCCGCATCGGCGCGGCCATCACCGTCTCCGACCTGGCCAGCGCCATCGGCGTGAAGGCGGGAGAGATCATCAAGAAGCTGATGGGCCTGGGCGTGATGGCTACCATCAACGCCCCCATCGACGGCACGACGGCGGAACTGGTGGCGGCGGACTTCAACGTGGAAATCTCGGTCGACACGTCCGACCTGGAGGACATGGTGAAGGAAGAAGTGGTGGACACGGCCAAGCTGGAGCGCCGGCCGCCCATCGTGACCATCA
>JBGPEV010000036.1:0-11349 GCA_041482995.1 bacterium
CAGCCAGTTCAACTCTGCCTGAACATCATCGTTGAACAATTCTCCGAGTCCAAGGCTTAAACCAACTATCATCGCCATCCGGTCCCTTACGTCTCGGGACCAGGTCTGCGCGAACCCAAGAAGCCACTGCTGGGAGGGAATTTCGCTTTTCGCTCCGAGAAGGCTGTTTTGCTCTAGGCTGGAAATCCCCCAGCGGTGACAGACTTTGAGAAACGCGTCACTGATACCGACTTGTTGGGAAACATTTCGAGGCCTATCCGATTCCCCGGACTCTGCTAACAAATGTCCTTGCGCCCACTGGCCATGAACAACTGGCTTTCCCAGTTCAGCTTGTCGGAGGGAACTCGCGGCTCGCTCGATGTTTTCGTCTGCCAATCGCGTACGCGCCTGAAAGAGCGGCCGGGGCGACCCAGCTCCGGGGGAATTGAAATCGCTGCTTGTCGCTGTGCTAATCATGATCCTCCGGTCGATGAACCGCCAAGTCCAGGGACTTGTCGCAAGAATCAACAATCTCGCCTATTATGCCCATGCGGCTTTCGAGTGAGCGATATGTTTCTGGCTGTAGAATTCTAGCGTCGATATTTACGAACACGCCCGTGACTGCGTACGATCTCTCTACCTGACAGTCTACAGCCCACAAGGATTGCTTGCCAGTTGCGCGGAACTTGATACCTGGCTCAATGGAACCAATTTGCAGCGAATCGGATTTGAGACGGACTGGGCTTCCCAGGGCTGCAAGATATTCGTCAACACTGGACTGGGCTGGAAATTCCAAGTGCCGATAGCCCCGAAAACTAATTGTTGCAAGACTCTGACGTTGAACCAGTTCCCTGAATCCGGAATCGACTCTCGTGATAATCTGTTCAGCAAGTTGCCGGTCGGAAGGAACCCCGTTGACTAGCTCTACCGATAATCCGTCATTCTGCAAACGAATTGAACTCTCTCCCCCCGGAATCTTGAACACCGCTGTAGACTCAGACGGAGAGGACCTAACTCTTGTCGAGAAGCCTGTTGCCGCGACAGCTAGCAGGTCGTTCAAAGCGAGATAGACTGTCTCCATGAACAGTTCCGGGACGCCTCGCCAATCGAGAATCGGCTTCTTGAACTGGTACCGGAGGAATCCAGACCAGCTGTGAATCTTGACTTTGGGCATACCCTAGATCATCCACAGATCTGGCCCTGCAACGAATGCGTTGGTCAGGGCAGAACACCGACCGCGAGTTGGCCACTTGCATCGTCAGACAAACGATGCAGAACTGGCCGACCAATCAGTTTGGCAATTGCAGGATACCAGCAAATAGCGGGTGACGCACCACTGCACTCGACGAGTTCTTGTCGACCTTGTTATTCGGATTTTGTTGGATTCTCGAATTTCTGAAACTTAGGCCTGACACCGCACGGGCGTGCATGATGACTTACCCTCGACAGAATAGTCGTTCGATCGTCCTGCTCCGGTCGTTCATTTTACTGCTATCGGTTGCGGTGGCCGTAACGGCGTGCGCGCCGCGGCAGCACGTGCCCTCGTCGGTGGATCCGCAGCTCAATCCGGAGCGGGAAGCGCCCCAGTACCGCCATCTGGTGCTGGCGAACGGCATGAAGGTGCTGCTCGTTTCCGATCCCCGCGCCGACCGCTCCGCCGCCTCGATCAGCGTGGGGGCGGGCTCGCTGGAAGATCCGCCCGGCCGCCCCGGGCTGGCGCACTTCCTGGAGCACATGCTGTTCCTGGGCACGGAGAAATATCCCCAGCCGGGCGCCTATCAGACCTTCATGAGCAGCAACGCGGGCTCTTCCAACGCCTACACGGCGGACGACCACACCAATTTCCATTTCGAGGTGGCGCACCGCGCCTTTCCCGAGGCGCTGGACCGCTTCGCGCAGTTCTTCATCGCGCCCACGCTGGATACGGCCTACGCGCAACGCGAAATGAACGCCGTGGATTCCGAGCACGCCAAGAACGTGGAGAACGACTACTGGCGCACCCGGCAGATTCAGCGCAACCAACTGAAGCAGGGACATCCGATCAACCGCTTCAGCACGGGCGACAAGGAGACCCTGACCGGCGTGGGCCGGGAGGAACTGCTCGCGTTTTATCAGCAGCACTACTCGGCCAACCTGATGACCCTGGCGGTCGTGAGCAATGCGCCCCTGGAAGTCGAGGAGCGCTGGGCACGCGACCGGTTTTCCGCCGTGATCGACCGCAAGCTGCCGCGCAACCGCTATCCCACCGTGTACCTGGAGCCGAAGCCCGCCCTGAGGCTGATCACCGTGGAGCCGGTGGCGGACGTGCGCTCGCTCAGCGTGGAATTCCCCCTGCCCTCCACCGAGGCCCTCTACAAGGCCAAGCCGCTGGGGCTGATCGCCTTCGTGCTGGGTCACGAGGGCGCGGGCAGCCTGCTCTCCCTGCTCAAGGGGGAGGGGCTGGCCACTTCGCTCAGCGTGGGCGCCGGAGAGACGACGGCGGACTATTCCAGCTTCAATGTGACCCTCGGCCTCACGCCCCAGGGCTTGCAGCGCTATGCGGACGTCCTGACCTACCTGGTGGGCACCATCGGCGAGCTGCGCAAGACGGGCATTCCCCGCTACCTGTTCGACGAGAACCGCACCATGGCGGACCTCGGTTTCCGCTACCGCGAGCGGATGGACTCGGCCCGGCTGGCCAGCACCATGAGTGCCTGGATGCAGGAGTTTCCCCTGGAGGAACTGCCCGCGGCCGCCTATCTGTTCCAGGAATACGACCCGGCGGCGTACCGCACCCTGCTGGCCCGCATGACGCCGGACAACATGCTCGTGACCCTGACCGCCAAAGGCGTGCCGACTTCCCAGACCGAGCGCTACTATCGCGCGCGCTACGGGTATCAGGAGCAGACCGGGGCGCCCTATGAACGCCTGGTTCAGGCCCAGCCCGATCCGCGCTGGCGCTTGCCGGCGCCCAACCCGTTCATTCCCAAGGACACCGCGCTGGTGTCGCCGCGGGGTGCGCTCAAAGTGACGGACGCGACGCTCGACTACTTGCGCGCGGACGGCATGCCCACCGCCGTGATCGACCGGCTGGTGCCCTTCCTCGATGTGACGTTTACCGACGGCACGGCGCTGATCGCGCAGATGGCCACGGTGCTCTCGGCGGAGGAGCAGCAGCGCTACCTGCCTCTGCTGCTCAAGGATAGTCTCGCGCTGCCCGCGCGGCTGATCGACGACCGCCTGGCCAAGGTCTGGTACGTGCCCGATTGGCGCTTCCGCCAACCCAAGGCCGAGGTCACGCTCAAGCTGTTCACCGACGGCGCCTTCCGCTCGGCCCGGGACGTCGTGCTGGCGCAGCTCTATGCCGCGAGCCTGGAGGAGTCCCTCAACGAGTTCGGCTATCCCGTGCGGGAAGCGGGCCTGAGCTTCTCCCTGGGCACGTCCAAGTCCGGGTTTGTGCTGAGCCTGGGGGGCTATTCCTCGGGCTTGCTGGCGTTGATGGATCACCTCTCGGGCAAGCTGCAACAGATCGATCTCTCTCCGGAGCGCTTTGCCACGGTGAAAGAACGCATGAAGCGCGGGCTGGAGAACCGGCGCTTCGACCAACCCTACGAGCAGTCGAGCTATTTCAAGGAATTGCTGCTGCAAAGTCCCGCCGTGGCCCGCGAGGCGCAGTTGGCGGCGCTGGGCTCCGTCACGCTCGGGGAGGTGCAGGCCTACGCGAAGCAGGTCTACCGGCGGCTCTATGTGCAGGGGGTCGTGGCGGGCAACCTGGAACCCGGCCGGGCGCGGACGGCGTTGCAGGAGACGTTCCGCCGCTTGGGTGCCACGCCGCTGCCGCCGGAACTGCGGGTGGAGGAACAGGTGCGGGCCTTGCCCGCCCGGGCCGATCAGGTGTTCAGCCAGCGCCTGGACGTGAACAACTCGGTCATCAACGCCTACTATCAGGTGGGCCAAACCGAGCCGCGCCTGCGCGGCGCGCTGCTGATCGTCGGGCGGCGGCTGCAGGATGCCTACTACCAGTCCCTGCGCACGCAACAGCAACTGGGCTATATCGTCTGGGCCGGCATGGGACAGACCAAGAAGACGCTCAACGTCAGCTTTGTCGTCCAGAGCGGCGCCTATTCCGCGGACGTGCTGCTGGAGCGCACCGACGCGTTCATTCCCCGCTTCGTCGCGGAGTTCAAGGCCATGCCCGACGCGGCCTTCGAGAGCTACCGCGCCGCCGTCATCCAGGCCAAACTGGAGCGGGAAAACAACGTGGGTGAGGTGGCGGGCCGCCTGTTCTGGGTGGCCTTCCAGAATGACGCCAAGTGGGATTACAACAGCGAGGACATCCGCGCCGTGGAAGCGCTCCAGCGCAAGGACGTGGAGCGGGTGCTGGAGCGGGTGCTGGGGGGTGACCAGCGGCGGCGGCTGGTGATCCGCCTGATCGGCAAGGACCACAAGGCCGGCAACCCCAAGGGCCAGCCGATCACACTCCCCCCCGCCATGCGCACGGCCGCGGCCCGGTAGGCGACAGCAAGAACTGCAAACTACCAGGCACAAAGGCACAAAGGCACGAAGACACAAAGTCACCAAGGCATTTGCCGGGACCGACCCCGGAGCGGCCTGAAATCCGAGCGGTTCATTTCCATCGCCGCGCATGGCCGACGCCTGCCTCGGACCTGGGGGGTTTCCTTCCCCGGCTTCTACTCGACAAGTCTTTGTGCCTTCGAGTCTTTGTGTTTTCGTGCTTGGCTGTTCTTTCTTCTTCAGGCCCGCATGCCGATCGTCTTCGGCAGCATCAACATGGATTTGGTGTCCCGTGTGCCGCATCTGCCGGCCCCATCATTCAAGGGCAATTCCCAGCCGCTGGTGGAGCGAGCGCCGGCCCTTCGGGGTGATCAACAGGGCCCGCGTGCCCGGCTTGCGCTGCACCCAGCCGCGCTCCATGAACCGCGCCCAGAGCGCCGCGCCCAGGCCTCCACCGAGGTGCGGACGGCGTTCCGTCCAATCGCGACAGGCAAAGCCCGGCGAGCGCTTGCCTTTGAGCGCGTCCGCCAACACGACGCCAAGCTCCGCGAAGACCGGTTCGGCCGCCGGGCCGAGCTCGACGGGATAGGTGCTGCCGGCGCGCCGTGAGGGGGACGGATCCACGGGCAAGCGGATCGCCTTGCGCTTCACGAGTACGTCGAACAGGCGCACGCCGAGGTTCCCGGCAAGATGGTCGTAGCAGGTGCGCGCCCGTACCAGGGCGACGTCCTTGACGACAGGCTGGCGGGTTTCCCCGGCCACCGAGCCGAGCGACTCGACCAGCTGGGCCACGACCGGGTCCTTCAACTCGTACTGTTGTTGCCGGCCGAGCCGCATGGCGCGCACCAGCCCGCGCTTGCGGAGCAGGTTCAGGTGGTTCGATACATTGGGCTGGCTCGCCCCCGTCACCGCCACGAGTTCCGAAACGGATGCCGCACCGCCCAGCAGGTGTTGCATCAGGGCCAGGCGCACCGGATCGGCCAGGGCCGTGAGGACGTTCAGCAAGGCCGTGGAATCGGACATCGGAAGTCTCCTGTTGACATATCAGGTATGGCTGATATGTTAATAACATATCAGCATTGACTGATGAGTGCAAGCTCAATCGCGGGCCGAAAGACCGGCCGCCCCTTGCACGGCATCCGCCGCGGGCAGGCGCGCTAGCGACGATGGCAGGCGGTGCCGGCGCCTTCGATGGGCGCCGGAACGGAGGACCCGAATGGGAGACGGACGATGCACGGAGAGATGCAACCGGCGGCGCTGGGCGCGGGCATGGGCAGACTGCGGGAACGGCCGCTCGGCGAACTTTGGCGAATCTGGCGGCAGGTGGGCCTTGCACTGCTGGGGCGGGGATGGGACGAAGTGCGGGTTTGGCATGACCGCGCACGGGATCGCCGGATGATGCGCCTGCTGGGTGAGCGCGACATGCGGGACATGGGCATCACCCGCCAGCAGGCGGAGTTCGAGATCAACAAGCCGTTCTGGCGATCGTGATCCGCGGGACGGCCAGTCCGGCTCCGGCGCGGGTCAGGGGTCGATCCGCGGACGATTCTTCCTGGAAGTACCGTTGGGTGGCGGAAGCGGACCGTCTCCCGGCGCCCACCGGGATGGATGCGGCAGCACCCCGGCGCCAGACCTGGCAAAGAAAACGATCTGCTCCCGGGAGCCGCCTTCCGCTCAGCGGTGGCACAATCCACCATTGGGTCTATTGGCCCGCTCCGCTGGCACGTCGGAATGAACCCGTCGTGTCTTGATGCCTTGGTGGTTCAGCAGTGCCTTTGTTCCTGTCCCCATGCTGATCGTCTTCGGCAGCATCAACATGGACCTGGTGTCCCGCGTGCCGCATCTGCCGGCGCCCGGGGAGACCCTCACCGGCAGCGCCTTCTTCCAGGCCGCCGGGGGCAAGGGGGCCAACCAGGCTGTGGCCGCGCGGCGCGTGGGCGCCCAGGTGGCGATGGTGGGCTGCGTCGGCGACGACGGCTTCGGGCAGACCCTCTTGCGCGGACTGGCGGCCGAGGGCATCGACGTGAGGGGCGTGCGCACGGCCCAGGGCACGCCCAGCGGGATCGCCCAGATCGCCGTGGCCCAGAGCGGGGAGAACCAGATCATCGTCTGTCCTGGAGCCAACCACGCCATCGGGCGGGAGGAGTTCACGTGGCTGGAAACGTTGCTGCCGGGCGCCCAGGGGCTGCTGCTGCAACTGGAGATTCCCCAGGAGGCCAACGAGCGCGCGGTGGACCTGGCGATCCGGCACAATGTTCCGGTGCTGCTCGATCCCGCCCCTGTGCGTCCGCTGCCCCCCACCCTGCTGCGCCATTGCCTGCTGACCCCCAACGCCACGGAAGCCGCCGCGCTGGCGGGCGGCCCGGTGGAAAGTCTGGAGGACGCCCAGCGCGTCGCCCACTACCTCCGCGAGCGGGGCGCGCGGGGCGTCATCGTCACCCTGGGGGCCCTGGGGGGCTACTACTGGACCGAGCCGGAGGAAGGCGCGTTCTCCTCACCCAAGGTGCGGGTGGTGGACACCGTGGCCGCGGGCGACGCCTTCAACGGCGCGCTGGCCGCCGCCCTGGCGGAGCATCGGCCGTTCCAGGAGGCCGTGCGCTGGGGGGCCGCCGCCGGCGCGCTGGCGGTCACCAAGCGGGGCGCTCAGCCCTCGCTCCCGACGCGCCAAGAGGTGCTCGCGTTGATGCGGGAGGGGTGAGGGCGAACTGCGCGGATAGCGGGGGAATCTAGACCAGCTTCAGAATGGCGATGACGGCGCCGATGAGCGCTACCTGCAACGTGAAAAACCAAAGGATCTGCTTTCTGAGTTCCGATTCGATATGCGCCTTGAGCCGAAGCTCCAATTCGCGCATTTCGCCACCCAATTCGCCCCGCATTGCGCGCATTTCTCCCCGCATTTCGCGCATCTCACCACCCAATTCGGAGCGAACACCATCGATTTTGCGCTCCAATTCCGCGACAGCCTGACGCAGGTCGTCCTTGGTAGCAAGTTGCGCCAAGATGACTTCCGACAACGCCTCCGCCTGCACTTCCGCCTGGGCCTCCGGCATGCCGGCGGCCACCAGGCGCTTGACGTAGGCGTGTGTGTCGAACGGGATCGGGTTGCGCATGATTGAACCGTACCGTATTGCGGAAGGGGCGGCAACGACGCGGCCTCAGGCAACCCCACCTGATTCTCAAACTCAGGCTGCGGTCCGCAAGCCCGGCGCCCGGCCTTCGCTCCCTGCGCGCCAGCAGGTGTTGGCGTTGCTGCGGGAAGGGTGAGCGCCAAGGGCGCCTGTTGCAGCGGGCCGCTCAGGTTCGCAATCGGACGATATCGAACAGGTATTGCAGCGGGCGCCGGGTCCCCGGCAGGACCGCGGACTCTTTAATCCGATTAGATTCTTGCCTTCGTGCGGTATCTTTTTGGGGATTGGCTTGTTAATCATGCGCAACATCTGCAAGTGCATCCAATTCCCGGTGCCAGCGATCCATGACCGAGCGCACTGAACGCAAGCTTGCCGCCATTCTCGCCGCCGACGTCGCCGGATACAGCCGATTGATCAGCAGGAACGAAGAGGCGACGATCGGCGCGCTCAAGGGCCACCGGCGCGAGTTGATCGATCCCACCATTCGCGCCCATCGCGGACGCATCGCCAATACCGCCGGGGACAGCCTGCTGGTGGAATTCGCCAGCGCCGTCGACGCCGTACGCTGCGCGGTGGATATTCAGTTCGGCATGGCGCAACGCAACACCAATGTGCCGGAAGAGCAGCGCATCGTTTTTCGCATGGGCATCAACGTCGGCGATGTCGTCGTGCAGGGTCAGGACCTGCTGGGGGACGGCGTGAACGTGGCCGCGCGGTTGGAGCAGATCGCGGAACCCGGCGGCATCAACCTGTCCCGCACGGTGCGCGACCAGATTCAGGACAAGTTGTCGTTCACGTTCGATGCGCTGGGCGACCAGATCGTCAAGAATATCCCGCGGCCGGTGGAAGTGAGCCGCGTGCGCTGGGAGGGGTACACGCCCGCGTCATTGTCGCATTCCGCAGTGCAGCCCAAATCCGCCTCCCGACTCACCAAGCGGCGCGTGGTGCTGGCCGTATCGGTTGCGGCCGCACTTGCGTTGATTGTTGCCGGCGGCCTGGAGTGGATGATGTGGCATGCGCGCTCCGCAACCCAAATTGACGAACGGCCTGGCATCGCCGTTCTGCCGTTCACGAACTTGAGCGATGACAAGGGACAGGAGTACTTCAGCGATGGGCTCACGGAGGACTTCATCACCGAGTTGTCTCATTTCTCCCAGCTAAAGGTGATCGCCCGCAATTCGACCTTCAGATACAGGGGGCAGGCGGTTGACATTGAGCGCGTCGGCAAAGAGCTCGGCGTGCGCTACGTACTCGAAGGCAGCGTGAGGCGTGTCGCGGACCAGGTGCGGATCACCGGACAGCTGATTGAAGCGAGCACGGGGGGTCATATCTGGGCGCAGCACTATGACCGGTCCCAAAAGGAAGTATTCGCGGTACAAGACGAAATGACGCGCACGATCGTTTCGCTGATTGTGAGCAACGTCCAGGAAGTCGATTTCCAGAAGGCGGTATCGAAGCCGACGGGTAGTCAAACCGCCTATGACCTTTTCTTGCTGGGCCGCAGTCAGATGCGGGCGGCCAATCCGGCCGACTACCAGCGCGCCGTGAATTCCTATGAACGGGCGATTGCCGTCGATCCCGTCTTTGCCGACGCGCATGCGGGGTTGGGCAATGCGTACAGGATCGGGTCCCTGCAGGGCTGGGGAACTGTGCCCAAAGCCCAGTTGTTTTCGAAAGCCGACATGGAGCTGAGCCAAGCCGTGGCTCTCAATCCCCGGCTTGCGGAAGCACATGGCTGGCTTGGGATCGGGAGGATTTTTTCGCGGGAATTCGGCGATGGATTCGCCGAGGTGCAAAAGGCGTATTCCCTCAACCCGAACAGCATTACGGTGCTGGAAACCGTCGCCTACGGAAATTTGTTCATGGGCCGCCACCAGGAGGCGGCGAAGTTGTACGAGGAAGTGCTCAAATTAGACCCGTTTCCCGAGGCTACCACGCTCGTGAACATCGGCCGGGTGAATCTGCACCTGCGCAAATATGACCAAGCGCTCGTCATGGCCGAGAAAGCCATCGCTATGGCTCCGAAATTCAGTGTGTCCTACCTCGTTCAAGCCGCCAGCTACGTCAACCAAGGGCGATTGCCGGAGGCCCGTTCCGCCATCGCCGCGCATCAGGCGCTCCGCCCGAACTTCACGATGGTCACGGCGTATGAAAACAACCCCTTCTACAACGAAAGCGACACGGACTTCTACTTGTCCGCTCTGCGCAAGGCTGGCATTCCCGAGAAATGAACGATTCTGCTGCATAGCGTAGGCCCGGTCCACGTCGCATGCCGGGGATGCCGTTGCCCTGAGGGGCCGTTGCCGGCGCCCTCGTCGTCACCCAGCCCGGTGCCCAGCCCTCCCTGCCCCGCGGCGACGACGTGCAAGCGCTGCTGCGGGAGAGGTGAGGAGTGCGCGGCGACCGCCGGTCGCCCCTACTCCAGCGGAATCCCAGTGCCGTTCTTGGTGCCTTGGTGGTTCAGCAGTTCCGCACTTCCGCAGTCCGTCGTGTCGTCGTGTCGTCGTGGTTCAGCAGTTTGTTTTTACGCGCCTACTCCGGCTTGCGCTCGAAGTCCGTGCGCTCGTGCAGGGGCAAACCCTTGAGGAAGCGGCGCAGGCAGTCCAGGCCCATTTCCACGGCGCCCAGGCGGATCCAGCCCCGGTGGCCGGCGAGCTTGGTGCCGCGCGTCACGACGTTGTCGGCGGAGGCGATGGCCAGCCCGATCATGCCGGTCTGGTTGGCGCCCGGGGGCTGTTGGTCGTCCAGGGAGCAGAGCAGGGCCAAGCCCAGCGTGGCGCCGGCCTGACGCCGCGCGGATTCCGCCAAGTCGCCCGCCAGCCGCTCCAACTCGCCCCAGTGCTCCCCGCGCCCCTCGAGTCCGAGGGCGTGCGCCAGGTTGGTCTCGCCGCGGGCCACGATACCGCGCAGGAAGAATCGGTCCGCATTGGGCAGGGGGGCCAGGCGGCCGGCCAGTTGTCCGCCGGTGAAGTTCTCCACCACCGCCAAAGTCATCCGCTCGGCCACCATCCGCGCCTGGATGTTGCCTTCCAGCGTCTCGTTGTCCTCGGCTAGGATGAAGTTGCCCATCCGCTTGTGCACCTCGGCCTCCACCGGCTGGAGCTTGGCGCGCGCCTGTTCCAGGGTCTGCGCCCGCACGGTGAGCTTGGTCTCCAATTGCGGATAGTGGGCGCGGAAGCCCAGCTTCAGGCTGCCGTCGGGCACGAGGCCCTCGACGCCGCTCAGCATGGAATCCACGTGGGATTCCCCCAGGCCGAAGCTGTGGAAGCGCTTGAGCAGGATCACGCCGGGCGCGCCCGCCGTCTGCAGCAGGCGCGGCACGATCTGCTCCTCGACCATGCGGAACAGTTCCCGCGGCACGCCGGGGGTGAAATAGAAGCGCGCCTTGCCAATGGTCACCGCGAAGCCGCAGGCCGTGCCCACGGGGTTGTCCAGCATCTCCGCGCCCTCGGGCAGCATGGCCTGCTTCTTGTTGTTCTCCGGCATGGTGCGCCCGCGCATCTTGAAGAAGGCGTCCATGCGCGCCAGCCAATCCTCGTGCAGCACCAGGCCCACGCCCGCGGCCTTCGCGGCGATCTCCTGGGAGAGGTCGTCCACGGTGGGCCCCAGCCCGCCGTTGACGATCACGGCGTCGGCGCGCCGGCCGGCCTCCTGGAAGGCGCGCAACAGCTCGCCCCGGTCATCCCCCACCGTCTGGCCGCGCACCACCGCCAAGCCGTAGTCCTCCAGCTTCTGCGCGATCCAGGAC
>JBGPEV010000037.1:0-11187 GCA_041482995.1 bacterium
CAACGGCCATGCCCATGATTCGGGCAGTTTCCCTCTCCGTTTACGGGGAGGGACAGGCCCCGCAGGGGCCAGGGTGGGGTACGGCGGCCAAGCGTTGGCCCATGCTGAGCTAAAGGCATAGGCATTTAAGCCGAAACGGCTAATGTGCATTTGCCCCTCGAAGCGGCTGTTTCTCTCGATCAATTCACGGAAAAAGACCGGATACCTGGAATTCAGCAACAGCATTGCTGGATTTCTGCCTAACTCGCGGAACTACCTCAACTGCGCCAATTTTGTGAATGTGGACGCGGATTTGAATCGAAATCCCGCCGTTCCGCCAAAGGAAATAGAGGGCCATCTGCCCGATGATTTTATAAGGCAAGTTATTGATTATATTGAAACAAATTGCGTAATGACTCCAGAAGACAAGGCAGCAATTCTTCCCGAGGCCCGTAAGGCGTATCCAAAATGAACAAGATGCTTGCTATTGGCGCTCTGCCAGAATGCGGTAGGGGCGGTGGACAAGCTACCTCTCTCGGAATGGCCCGCCTTCCGTCGACCCTCCGCGCCGCGCACTGACGCACGTCATGGCCGGGCCTGCGCCCGATCGGTCATAGTTTCGGCGCTTAGGTCAAGCGCCGCCATGAAACCAACAACTCCCATGCCGAAGCGTCCAACCGTAGGCCGATCTCGGAGGCGCCTGGCGCGCGGCCCGGCTCGGGCGGGACTGGGATGCGTGTTGCTGCTCGCCGCGCTCCTGGCGCCCTTGGGGGCACTGACGGCGCTGCCCCCGGCCGCCCTGGCGCAGGTGCCCGAACGCCGGCGCGACTACGAGAGCCGCCGCCCCAACGAGTATCTGATCGTGCCCGCCGTGGCCTCCCTGCCGGGCATCGGGGTGTTCGCCGGAGTGATCTCCTCGGCGACCAACCTGGGCGACACGGGGATCGACGCCGCCGCGACCCTCGCCCACTCCATCGACAACACGGACATCGACGTGCAGTTCCTGGTAGTGCGCAACATCCCGATCGTCGACCGCCACCTGACGCTGGAGTATTGGACGGGCCACCTGCGCCTGGGGAACTTCCAGGCCTACCTCCCGGGACGCAATTCGCCCAATTTCACGATTCCCGTCACGGCGGAATTCAACTACCAACTGGTGCGCCCCGTGCTGCGGTTCTGGGAGCGCCGCATCAATCTCTCCTACTCGCTCTTCTATTTCGACGGCTTCAATTTCGACCAGAACGGGAACGAGCAGCCCAACGCCCGGAACGGCGCCTCGGCGGACTTCCTGCTGGACTTGACCGACGATGTGGTGAACGCGACCCGCGGCGTGCGCTTGCACTACAACACTTCGTTGCGTGCGCCCAGCGAAACGTTTTTCGGGCGCGACCGCACGCCGCCGGGGGTGGTCGACAGCAACGACGTGACGGTGGAAAACTACGAGGTGACGGGTTATCTGCCCCTGAGCGCCCGGTTGGGCCTGGTATTGGATGCGCAGTTCTTCCAGGCGCGCGGCCAAGAAAGCCGGGGGGAGGTGATCGCCGGCGGCAGTCCGCCCCTGCGCGGCTATCCGGGAGGCCGCTGGTCCGACCGCTACGGCGTCTTTGGCGCGGCGGAATTGCGCTATACGTTCCCCACCAACTACGATCTGGACATCTATCTGGCGCGGGGCATCGTGGAAGGCATCCAACTGGCGCTGTTCACCGACGCGGGGCAAGTATCACCCAAGAACGACAGCAAGCTGTTCACGGATTTGCACCACTCCTACGGCGTGGGGGTGCGGGCGTTGTTCGAGGCCATCGTGCTGCGGTTGGACCTGGCCACCAGCGACGAGGGGCTGCAGACCCACTTGACCATCGATCAGCCTTTCTGACCGGAGCGCCCATGGAACCTCCGCTTCGCCCGCGGGCGCGCCGGCGCCTCCTGCCGCTGCTCCTCGCCCTCGCCCTGGGCGGCGCGGCGTGCCAGGAGGAAAAAAAGCCCGAGCTATCCGGCCACTTCGGCCCGGGGTCGGGGGGCCCGGCGCTCTCCGGCGCCACGGCCACCGTGCCGCTCACCAAGGCCGATGGCCAAGTGGCGGGGTATGCCGGCTACGATCCGCTGCTGTTCGTGCCCCTGGGCGCGCTGGCCTCCGGACAGATCGAAAACCTGGCCGATGTCCCCAATACCCTCTCCATCGGCATCACTCGGATTTCGGGCCGGCCCGATACTCCCTGCCGCTTCCAAGCCGCCCTGCTGGCGCGCGACCAAGACTTCGACATTCTGGAGAGTGGCGACCGCAAGAACGACCAGAACCTGGACTTCCACCAGGTGAACCTGAAGAAGGGCAATGCGCGGCTGAGCCTGTTCTGCGCCGCCCTGCACAGCAACGTGGGCGTGCTGCTGCAAGTGCTCACGGACAGCCCGGGAAAAATCGATTGGGTCGAAGTGCACGCCGTGCTCAACTCCGTCCGCAAGTCGTAGCCGCAAACGCCAGGGCACCCGCAACTCTGTGCCCCAAGGATTCTGTCCGGCCGCGGCGGGCCGGAGCCTGCCCCACGGATCACGCCACGGGGTAGTGTCTCGTTTGGCGGAACAGCAGATTTCCCGCTGCGCTCGAAACGACAAATCGCTGTCATTCCGAATGAAATGAAGAATTCCCTGTTGCAGTTCGCGCAAACGCGGTCAAACGGAGTCACCAACCGCCCCACCTGCCCGTTGCCGAGAAGCGGCGGAGCCGCTATAGGTAAAAGCTCCTCCGGTGGCCGATGTGGTGGAACTGGCAGACACACCAGCTTGAGGGGCTGGCGGGAGCAATCCTGTGGGAGTTCGAATCTCCCCATCGGCATCCGCCGCGTCAGCGGCTAAGATCAATCCCGTGCGCGAGGCCCGCGGTTGGGGCGGGCGGGCCGCCATCCCCGGCACCGATCCGACCATGCCCGTGCCTATTTTCGTGGACCGCGACGGCACCCTGATCGAGCAAGTGGAGTACCTCTCCCGCCTGGAGCAGGTGCGCCTGCTGCCCGGGGTCGCGGCCGCGCTCCGCGCGGCAAACGGCGCCGGCCATCCGGTGGTCGTCGTCACCAACCAATCGGGCGTCGCGCGGGGCTACTTCTCAGAAGCCTTCGTGGAGCAGACGGCGGCGCATCTGCGGACGTTGCTGGCGGCGGAAGGCGCGCGGCTGGACGGCCACTACTTCTGCCCCCATCATCCCGACGGCCAGCCGCCCTATGCGCTGGACTGCGCGGACCGCAAGCCCGGGCCCGGCATGTTGCTGCGGGCCGCGCGCGAGCAGGGGCTGACCCTGGCGGGCGCCTACATGATCGGCGACAAGGCCAGCGATCTGCGCACGGGCGAGGGGCTGGGCGTGATTCCGCTGCTCGTCCGCACGGGCTACGGCCGCGAGACTGAGCTCGCGCTCCCGCCGGACTTCGCGGCGCGCGGGGGACGCGTGTTCGACGATCTCCCCGCGGCCATGGCCTGGATACTCCGGCAATCGCGCGCCGGCTGATCGGCCCGCCTGGGCGACCCGGCCGTTGACCGCGGGCGCACCCAGGGTTGGCATCCCCGCCCGCCTGGGCTCTAATGGGAGCGTCTAACAAAACTCCTGAAACACCCTTCGCGGAGTTTACCCTTGAGCAACGCGAAGGGCTCGAGGGCAGGCGCCGGCCACGAAGTCCACAAAGACAATTTCGCTCCTCGGGGCAGCAGTTCTGTGAAAGGCGGAGTAGCGCGCCAGAACGCTCTATTGGCTCAAATTGCTCGATGAGTCGGCGCGAGAAATTCGCCGTTCTTCGTGTTCCTTTGTGTCCTTTGTGTTGAGGTAGTTCGCAGTTTTGTTGTGCGCTCTAACGGGATTTTGGCACCCTTGCGCCGCGAGGAGGAGCCCCGATGGGGGAAGCGCCGTCTGCCGCCGTGCCGCCGGAGGAATTGGCGGGTTGGCTGAAGGACGCGCGCCAGCGCACGCTGGCCGTGGCCGCCGGGCTTTCCCCCGAACAACTGATCGGTCCCCACGGCCAGACCTACAATCCCATCCTCTGGACGCTGGGCCACATCGGGTTCTTCCAGGAACGCTGGGCGTGGTGCCGGCTGCGGGGCGAACCGCCCCTGCATCCGGGCCTGGAGCGCATCTACGATTCCTTCGACATCGACCCCCCGCTGCGCTGGCAGGTGCCGCTGCCGGATCTCGAATCCACCCGGCACTACCTGGCGGACGTGTTGGAGCACGTGCTGCGGCGCCTCCACGAGGGCACCGGCGCCGGCGCGGCGGACGTGGCCTACGCGCATCGCCTGGTGGTGTTTCACGAGGATATGCACGCCGAGGCCATCACGTATGACCGGGACGCGCTGGGCTATCCCCCGCCCGCGTTGAACGGCCCGGGCGCCGCACCCCTGGACGCCGCCGCGCTGCAGGCTGAGCTGCGGGCCGTGCTGGGGGCCGGGCCGCTCCCCGGCGACGTGGAACTGCCCGGCAGCCCCGCCTTCTGGCTGGGGGCCGACCCGGGCGAGCCATTCGTGTTCGACAACGAGAAGTGGGCGCATCCCCTGCGGGTGGCCCCGTTCCGCATCGCCCGGGCGCCCGTGACCAACGGCGGCTACGCCGAATTCGTGGAGAACGGCGGGTATCGCGAGGAGCGGCATTGGTCCGCCGCCGGGTGGCGCTGGTGCGGCGAATCGCCGCGGCACCATCCGGCGCGTTGGAGGCGCGCCGGGGGGGGCGGGTGGGAAGTGCGCCGCTTCGAGCGCTGGGAACCCCTGCCGCCCCATCAGCCCGTGCTGCACGTCAATTGGCACGAGGCCCAGGCGTGGTGCGCATGGGCCGGGCGCCGCCTGCCCAGCGAGGCCAAATAGGAACTGGCGGCGAGCACGGCGCCCCGGGCCGGGGCGGGCGGCGCCACCCCCGCCGCCAAGCGGCGCTATCCCTGGGGGGATGGGCCGCCCAGCCCGGAGCGCGCCAACCTGGACGGGCGTCTGGGCCAGGTGGCTGACGTGGCCGCGTTTGCCGCCGGGGACAGCGCCTGGGGGTGCCGGCAGATGCTGGGCAACGTGTGGGAGTGGACGGCGGACGCGTTCTACCCCTACCCCGGGTTCGTGGTGGACCCCTATCGCGAGTATTCCGCTCCTTGGTTCGGCAATCACAAGGTGTTGCGGGGCGGCTGCTGGGCCACCCGTGGGCGGCTCCTGCGCAACACGTGGCGCAACTTCTTCCAACCCCACCGCACCGACATCCTGGCGGGCTTCCGAACGTGTGCCCTTTAAGCGGGGAATCTGGGAATGGGGTCAGGACGGGCCAAAGGAGGTGCCCGGATTCGGATTGGGTGGGGAAACCCTTAAGGATGGGGTAACGTTATAGGGACAGTCATAACGCGCCAAACTGCCGACTGCGGAGACAGGTCGCTAAGCCACCGCGTGCCGGATTTTGGAGCCGGGGGCAGCTTTTCCAGCAGGTCATGTTGAGTTTTCCGGGGGGCTTGGGCTACGTATGAACAAGAATCCGGCCAAGACGCCGCAGGATAAACCGCCGCTCCTCTATCGCCACGAAGATGAGATCGAACGCTGGCGGCGGGAATACCTGGAAATCCGCGAGTATCTGGACCAAGTGGACTTGTTCATGACCGAGTCCAACGACAAGAGTGGCGAGCAACGCCCCGTGATAAAGGAGCGGAGGACTGAACCCCGCTATCCCTTCCGGGACGAGGCGCAGATTTTCGCCCACCTGGGTCCGAAGGCCTTTCACATCGCCAACATCTCGATCGGTGGCGTGGCGTTCTTCTCCGACGTGGCGTTTGAACCCGGCACCAAGCTGCTGCTGAGCGCCCTGGGCATGATCGCCCTGGACGTGGAAATCCTCAGTTGCGAGATGGAGGAGGTGGACCACGGGTTGATGGAGTACCGCTACCGGGTGCGCGCCAAATTCGGCCCGCGGGTGAACGGCTACCAAGTGTACGTGCTGGCCCGGGAGATGTACCTGCAGCAGGTGCAGTCTGGCGAGGAGGGCGACCCCACGGACCTGCCGCACCCGCCGAAGCCGGAATCCTTGCCATGACCGGCCGGCTGTATCAGCGGGACGGCTATCTCAGGGCCTTTGACGCCCACGTGACGGCCGTTCAGCCGGACGGCGTCGTTTTGGACCGCACCGCGTTCTTCCCCACCGGCGGCGGCGTGCTGGGCGACCAGGGCACGCTGACCGGTCCGGACGGCCGCGCGCTGCGGGTCTTCGAGACGGCGGACACCGAGGCCGGCATCCTGCACCGCCTGGAGGCGCCGGGACCGGCGGCCGGCTCCGCCGTGCGCGGCGAGCTGGATTGGGCGCGCCGCTACGTGTTGATGCGCTATCACACCGCCATGCACGTCCTCACGGGCGTGATGTTCAACGACTACCGGGTGCGCGTCACCGGCAACCAGATCGCGCCGGAGAAAAGCCGCGTGGACTTCGCCTTTGGGGAGTTCGACCGCGCGGTGCTGGAAGAGGGTTTCCGCCGCGCCAATGCCCTGGTGAGCCAAGACTTGCCCGTCCGCATCTCCTTCCTTTCCGCCGCCGAAGCCAAGGCCCGCCCGGAGTTGTTCAAGCTGGAGACGGCCTTCCGCCACGACCTGCCCGAGTTGCGGCTGGTGGACATCGTTGGCTTCGACGTGCAGGCCGACGGCGGCTGCCACGTGGCCAGCCTGAAGGAAGTGGGCCGCCTGGTGCTCACCAAATCCGAGAACAAGGGCAAGGCCAACCGCCGCGTCTACTTCGTCCTCGAAGGGCCCTGAACGGCCTTTTTCACCACCCTTCGCTGCGCTCGAGGGCAGGCGCCGGGCACGAAGGACACAAAGGGAATTTTGAAACTTCCTTCGCGGTTCCTTCGTGTCCTTTGTGGTGAAATGTTTTTTGCATTCCCTTGCCTCTGCCCAACCCATCCAGTAGCGTGACCGGCGGTTTGAGCGAGGGAGTGCGGCATGCCGATCATCGAGCGGGAGACGCGGTTCCGGGAGAGCCTGCGCCGCTGGGCGTCGCCTCATCCATCCTGCTGGTCTCTCACGGCGGAAACCGGTAGTGTCTGCGTTTGAAAGTGCCGATGCGTCAGCACTCCCATGGCGGATAGACGTCCCGGGGTCCGCAGGGCATCCTTTGGAAGCAAGCCTCCGGCTGGGCGGCGGAACGGCAACCGCTTTGAGCCTCCGGCCAGCTTGAATTGCCGCCGGGATTTGTACGATCCGCGACGGCGTGCAGACCCGCTTCGCGTTCGTTGGGCTGCCTCCCACCCGTGAGAACTCCCGATGCCGGTCATCGACAACAGCAAGTTGAAGGTCTTCCAGGTGCCGGGCATGACGAACCAGTCGCTGGCCAACCGCGACACGGGCGTGAACACCATCGAGGTGTGGCGGCAGACCATGGCACCCGGCGGGATGACGCCGCTGCACCGGCACAATTGCGAGGAAGTGATCCTGATCCTGCGCGGTTCCGGCACGGTCACCGTCGACGGAGAGCCCCTTGCGTTCAGCCCCGATTCGACCCTGATCCTGCCGCCCAACGCCGTGCATCAGCTGATCAATACCGGAACGGAGGAAGTCGTGCTGATTGCCATGCTCGGGATGGGACCGGTCGTGCTGGAATCCCCGGAGGGCGAGCGCATCCACCGGCCCTGGCTGATCCCCTGAGGGTGGCCGCTGCCGCTGCTTCCGGGCTAGCCCGGATATTTCACGAAGGGAGCCGTCGCTGGTCGCAATTGCCCTCTCCGTTTGCGGAGAGGGCCAGCCCAAATAATGCGCCGCAGGCGCCAGCAAATCGCTGGGGTGAGGTGCAGTTCCGCAGACGGCACCTCATCCCCCCGGCCCCCTTCTCCGCAAACGGAGAAGGGGGAGAAAGCAACTACCACTGCACGCCATTCATGAAATCTCCGGGCTAGGGGCTTGCCGAGAATTGTCGTGGGAGCGCCTGGGCGCCTCCGGTCTGCTCCGCCGCACGTCGTCTCCTTGTTGATCGACCGGGACTGGCACCTGATGGCAGAGCGTGCGAAGCCGTAACGACAAACTGCGGAACCGCAGATTACGCAGATTACGCAGATTTCACGGAGCGACCCGTTCCGGAATAATCTGCGTAATCTGTGAAATCTGTGGTTAGAATGGTTCTTAGGCCTTGACCTGATGACCTAGCCTCTGTACACTTCACCCTGGTTCTGACGGTCTTGGACGGAAACGGAGATGCCGCGAGGACCAAACGCCTCGCGGCGTTTTGCTTTCTCTGATACAGCGCGGCCTCGGAGGCAGGGTCTCATGCAGCAGGAATTCCGAAAGGACATCCGGAACCTGGCCATTATCGCCCACGTGGACCACGGCAAGACCACCCTGGTGGACGCCATGCTGTGGCAGAGCGGCATCTTCCGCGAGAACGAGTACGTGGTGGAACGGGTCATGGACTCCATCGACCTGGAGCGGGAGAAGGGCATCACCATCATGGCCAAGAACACCGCCATCACCTACCGCGGCACGCACATCAACATCGTGGACACCCCGGGGCACGCCGACTTCGGCGGGGAGGTGGAGCGGACGTTGAAGATGGTGGACGGGGTCCTGCTCCTGGTGGACGCCAGCGAAGGCCCCCTCCCCCAGACCCGCTTCGTCCTGCGCAAGGCCCTGGAGGCCAATCTGCCCCCCATCGTGATCATCAACAAGATTGACCGCGGGGACGCCCGCCCCCGGGAGGTGCTGGACGAGGTGTACGACCTGTTCATTGACCTGGACGCCAGCGAGGAGCAGTTGGGGTTCCCGGTCTTCTACAGCAATGCCCGCAGGGGGCTGTGCCGCACCAAACCGGATGGGCCCGATGAGACCCTCATTCCTTTGTTCGAAGAGATCCTGCAGAGCATCCCGGCGCCGGCCTACGAGCCGGGATTCCCCCTCCAGATGCTGGTGACCACCCTCGACTACGACGATTACGTCGGGCGGCTGCTCATTGGCCGGATTTTCAACGGCCGGCTGCGCAAGGGTCAGGACGTGACGCTGTGCCGTCTGGATGCCAGCCGCGTCCCCGCCCGGGTGCTCGGGCTCTACGGCACCCAGGGCCTGCGCCGGATCGAGATCGACGAGGCGGGTCCGGGGGACATCGTCGCGGTCGCCGGCGTGGAGGCAGGGAGCATCGGCGAAACACTCTCCGACCCTGAGGATCCCCGGCCACTCCCCCCCATCAAGGTGGACGAGCCGACGCTCGCCATGCTGTTCTCCATCAACACTTCTCCCATGGCCGGACGCGAAGGGCAGCACGTCACGTCGTCCAAGCTCCGGCAGCGGCTCGCCAAGGAACTCCTCACGAATGTCTCCATCCGCGTGGAGGAGACCGACTCCCCCGACACCTTCAAGGTCTCGGGGCGAGGGGAGCTGCAGCTTGCCATCCTCATCGAGATGATGCGGCGGGAGGGTTACGAGCTGTCGGCGGGCAAGCCCGAGGTCCTGACCCGACAGCTTGACGGCCAGCGCCACGAGCCCATGGAGATCCTGGTGGTGGACGGTCCCGAGGAGTTCATCGGCGTGGTCACCCAGAAGATCGGAATCCGGCGGGGACGGATGACCAAGATGGTGAATCACGGCACCGGCCGGGTGCGTCTGGAATTCCGCCTGCCCTCCCGCGGTCTGATCGGCTTCCGCACGGAGTTTCTGACCGACACCCGGGGGACCGGGATCATGAACCACCTGTTCGACGGCTACGAGCCCTGGCAGGGGGAGATCCCGCATCGCGCCACCGGCGCCCTGGTGGCGGATCGGGCGGGTCGCGCCACGGCCTATGCCATCGGACATCTGCAGCCCCGCGGCGAGTTGTTCATCGCACCGGGCGACGAAGTGTACGAGGGGATGATCGTGGGGGAGAACTCCCGCGACAAGGACATTGACGTCAACATCACCAAGGAAAAGAAGCTCACCAACATGCGGGCCTCGACGGACGATGCGACCGTCCAGCTCGTTCCCCCGCGGGCCATGAGCCTGGAGCAGGCGCTGGAATTCCTCCGCGAAGACGAGCTGTTGGAGGTCACCCCCAAGGCCTTCCGCCTGCGCAAGAAGATCCTCCCCTTCCTCAAGCGCAAGACCGCCCGGTTCGACTGATCCATCTCCGCCTTGTAGACTCTTCAATCTCTTCCAGGAGGGGGATCTTGGCCGAGTGGGTAAAATCCCACACCCAAGGAACGCCCAGGTTCGCCGATCTCTCCCCGGCCCTCACTGGACTACCCCTTTTTTCGACCCCCCAGCTCACCTCATGCCGCAGGTATTCCTAGCCCCCCGTGTTACTGCGACGGGGGGCCTTCCGATTGACACCGCGTCGACTCTTCGATAGTCTCTCGGGGTCTTAGCAATCCGTGCAACCGCCAACCGTTTGGGATACGCGATAGACCGTTGTCCAAGGAGGCGGTAATGTCAGACGACCCCATTGGCGTCAGCCAAGCTCTCCAAGCGATCTCTGAGTTAACCAAGGAATTCCGGCAATTCGTTCTTGCGTTGGTAGGCCCGGGGGCAGAAGAAACTGGACAGCTTCTTGCCGATAAGATCAGGTATCTCCGCTTCAAGAATGCATTCCGGACCTTCCAGAGGGCACATGACCTTCTGCGGCAAGCTGGAGTTCAACCGAAGAGCATTAATCTCAAGCTACTTGTTCCGATACTGGAGGGCTGCTCTCTGGAGGAGGATGACGATCTGACCTCAAAATGGGCGGGGTTGCTCGCATCGGCTGCGGCTGGCGAACAAATTCCTCCCAGTTACGCGAAGATTTTGTCGGAGCTCTCGCCTGGCGAAGCTAGACTGCTTAACCTGGTTGACGAGTGGAACGAGAAGATTTCTGCGGTTGCTTCAGAGAGACAAGACAAACCAAGTGGCCACAGTCATCCCGGCGACGTCATCTTAGACCGTACTGGCTTAAGTGGCCATTCCCTTTTGAAACGCACTGGACTAACAGAACAAGAGCTCCCTAGAGTCATGTTCGATCTTGACGCGCGACACGGGCTCGTACATTTCTATGGGCAGAAATGGAAGCCCGATCTCGACGGATTATGGCAAATGAGACTCACCCCATTCGGCGATGATTTTGTACGAGTATGCCGAGGACCACAACGTTCCACCGAAGTCATCTAGCAACCGAATCAATTCGGATACTTCGACCGCTGCGCAGCCTCGGGCACGTTATCCAGAACGTTAGCCTCACCTTAGCGATACCCTCTCTTCCTAGTGCCCAGATTCGCCCTGCCTGGGGAGCCGGGCAGG
>JBGPEV010000038.1:0-11053 GCA_041482995.1 bacterium
AACGCCCGCCGCGCCCCAAGGCAACTCGGACTCAATCGGGTGTTCGGTGCGGGTGCCCCCGCCGCGACGCCACCATTGGGTCGCCGGCACCGGCGGTGGGCATGGGCACCAGCGGCCGGGCCGGCGCTCAGTACTGCACCGTGAGCCCAAGGATGTACCGGTATTGCCGGCCACCGATAACCGGGATGGATACCCCGCTCTCCAGCACCCAGTCCTTCCTAAATTCCCACCGTACCTCGGGTAGGGCGTCGTAGAAGTCGCCGCGATCGCTCCAGTACGTGTAGCGATTTTCCAGCGCCACCATCACCGTGTCCCTCATGAAGTGCTTCTCCGGCGAGAAGTAAACGGTGTAGACGGCGGTCTGATCGCTGGTGAAATCCCCATAAGTGCGGTTCCCGGCACGCATGTATTCAAGGCCGGCAGTGTAGGCCCACGCCGCGAGCGCGCGTCTGCCCAGGATGCCCAGCGCCGCGTCCCTCCCGCCGTCCGCATGGCGGGAAACGACTGAGGTCACGTTGTTCAGACTGCCGTGGTATTTCGCGATGATGGGATCGCCCAGGGCGTCCCGCAGCCGCACATAACCGACAGCGCGGTGGGCGAGCAGGTTGGCCGAAAGGTTGAATTTCGCGACCGCTTCCAGTTCTGAGATGCGTTGATCGCCTTGATCGATGAACCGGGCATACACGGCCCGCCCGGAAAGCTCCATCCAGGACGCAAGGCCAAAGCGGTACTGCACCGACAGGGCCTGGGTGGGAATGACGTCCTGCTCAATTGCCAAGTCGCCTTTGATTTCCTGTCCACCCTTGCGGATCAACAGCGCCGATGGGGATTCCAGGAGTTGATAGGGGGGAGCGACGGCCGCTTGCTGGGCCCACAGCGTGACGGAGACCAAAGCCGCAACTGCCAGCCCAGGCTCCCAGAAAGGGAGCCGGGCCGTCCTCTGTTCACCCAAGTGCTCATCCACCTTGCGTGTGGATACCATAATTGCCCACGGGTCTTCACGAAATGGGAGGATCGAGTGCGCAGTCTGTGCAAGCCCCCATGATATTGTCAAGCCGACTCTACGGAACCATGACCGTCATTTCGGCATTGAGCGGCTTCCCCGCACCCTCCAATGCCGAGCAGTTTGCCCACTGGCTGTCCGGGCAGGTGCCCCAGAAGATCACCGCGCTGTTCCCAGGGGGGATCGGGAAAAATGACAAACCGGGACGCGTTGCGCGGCGGAGCCGACCCGCAGGCACCCAGAGAATTCAAGCAATTCATTGACTGGAAAGCAGTTCGGGGAAAAACGCGGATCGCGGGTCCGGGATGCCGTTGGTGACTGATTGAATGACCGTGCAGTCCCCTGATGAAGATCATCCAATTTAGTGATAGTGTTCATGGTGAGGAAAATTCGCCGATACGTCCTTTCATGATCGATTCATCGGATACTTGAACATGGTCACCCTTGAACAGCTCCGCGTCTTGCAGGCTCTGGACAAAGCCGCAGGCGTTTCCCAGGCAGCCGAGCAACTCCACAAGGCCCAGTCGGCGGTCAGCTACACCCTGAAGACCATGGAAGACGCCCTGGGGGTGACCCTGCTGGACCGCAGTTCCTACCGGGCGCGGCTGACCCCCGCGGGTCGAGCCGTGTTGAAGAAGGGGCAGCAGATCCTGGCCCTCACCGAGGAACTGGAGGGCTTGGCGGCGGAGTTCCGCGGCGGCTGCGAAGCCCGGGTCGACATCCTGCTGGACGGTATTCTGCCGGTGCGCGGCGTGATGCCTGTCCTTACGCCCTTCGTGGAGCGCCGCTCTCCCACCCAGATCAAGCTGCGCGTCGAACTGCTGGGCGGCGTGGCCGAGGCGCTGGAGCGGGACCAGCCGGACCTGGTGCTGGCGCCGCTGGAGCTCTACGCGTACGAGGGCCCCTATGAGAAGCAACGCATCGGCGAACTGGTGCTGCTGCCGGTGGTGGCGACCGACCACCCCTTGGCGCGGTTCACGCCGCCGGTGCCGCTGACGGAATTGCGCCGCCACATCCACCTGGTCGTCTCCGATTCTTCCCGTCACAAGCCGCCCATCGACGCCGGGCTGATCGGCACTGAACTGGTCTGGCACTTTCCCGACTTCCACTCCCGGCTGGAAGGCCTGCGCGCGGCGTTGGGATTTGCCTGGATGCCCACCTACCTGATCGAGGACGACGTGCGCGCCGGCAAGCTGGTTCCCCTGCGGCTGGAGCGGCACACCGTGCAGCGCCACGACGTGGGCCTGGCCCACCGCACCTCGCCGCCCCTGGGACGCACCGGGCGCCAGTTGCTGGAGTTGCTCTCTCAGCAGAAGGGGCTCCTGCCCGCCCCCACGGCGGAGTTGCTCAGGCTGGTCGGCGAGGGCTAGCCTTGCACGTAGATTTTGGACCGGGCGGTCCATTTCCGGATTTCCGGTTCCCGGCGCGCCGCCCTTCAGCCCTGCACCCCCAACCCGCCCCGTGCCGCCATGGACGAAGTCATCAGCGCCGCGTTTCCGTATCCGTCGCAGTTCGTCACCGTCAAGGATTCGCGCATGCACTATGTGGAGCAGGGCCGGGGCGACCCGATCCTGCTGGTGCACGGCAACCCCACGTCGTCCTACCTCTGGCGCAACGTGATCCCCCACTTGAGCGGGCAGGGCCGCTGCATCGCCCTGGACCTGATCGGCATGGGGCGATCGGATAAGCCGGACATCGCCTACCGCCTGTTCGACCACGCGGCGTACTTCGAGGGATTCATCGCGGCGCTGGGGCTGAAGAACGTGCGGCTGGTGCTGCACGACTGGGGCGGCTTCCTCGGCATGCACTATGCCGGGCGGAACGCGGCCAACGTGCAGGCCATCGCCTTCATGGAATCGGTGGTCAAGCCGATCCGGATGGCGGACCGCGCAGAGGGTTTCCAGCGCGCCTTCGGCATGATGCGGAGCGAGAAGGGCCGGGAGAAGGTGCTGAAGGAGAACTTCTTCGTCGAGCGCATCCTCCCCGGCTCCATCCAGCGCAAATTGACCGATGAGGAGATGGCGGTCTACCGCAAGCCCTTCCAGGCCGAGGCCAGCCGGCTGCCCACCTACGTCTTTCCCAACGAGATTCCCATCGACGGCCAGCCGGCGGACGTCGTGGCGGCCGTGGAAGCCTATGACGCGGCGCTGGCCGTGGCGGGCATCCCCATGCTGCTGCTCACGTTCATGCCGGGCGCCATCGTCACGGCGCCGGAGATCGCATGGTGCCGGCGCCAGTTCCCCACGCTCACGGTGCGGGAGCTCGGCAAGGGGATCCACTTCGTGCAGGAGGACCAGCCTGAAGCCATCGGCCGCGCCATCGCTGCGTGGCTGGGCGGGCTGAAATAGCGGCGCGCCGTCAGACGAACGTGATGAAGGGCACCAGGAATTGGCCGATGCGGAACACGTAGTCGAAAACGGGGATGCCCACCATGCTCAACGCCATCAGACCGAGCAGAATCAAGTTCCCAAAGCGGGCGTTGAAATCCAGATAGGTCAGCGCCATCCGCTGGCTGAGGAAGTAGGGCAGGATATAGTGCCCGTCCAGCGCGCCCAGCGGAATGAGATTGAACACCATCAGCACCAAATTGATGATGATCAGGTAGCTGAAGAAGATCTGCTCGCCATGCCCCTGCAGGAACCCCTGCCGCACCATCAGGCCGTAGAAGTTCACGGCAATGGCGGCCAGCAGCAGGTTCATCCCGGGGCCCGCCGCGGATACCGCCAACTCCGCCCAGCGCGAGCGGAAGTTGCGCGGATTGGTCGGCACGGGCTTGGCGAAGCCGAAGCCGATCATCACGACCATGAGCAGGCCGATCGGATCGAGATGGGCCAGCGGGTTCAACGTCAGCCGTCCCGCCCGTTTGGCCGTGTCGTCGCCGAACAACAGGGCGACGAGGGCATGTCCGAATTCGTGAACGCTGAGGGAAATCACCAGCGCGATCACGATCAAGAAGAACAGGGCGTACTGGCCATTGAACAGCAGTTGAATCATTCAATCCTCGCCTGGCGCCTGGCGGCTGTGGGGGAAGGGTCAAGATGTGCGGCGGTCCAGCGGCGTTTCCTATTGAGGCATGAGGCCAGCGTGACATCGGCGCGCGGACTTGTCACCTCTCCGCGGCGTCGCGGCATGCGGCGCCACCGCCGCCCAAGCAGCCCTAGCGCGCGGCGTCCACCTTCGGGACGGCGATCTTGCTGCCCTGCTCGCCGCCGGACAGGCGCAGGTACTCGGAGAGGGCGTCGACCTGCTTCTTGGACTGGGCGATCGCTTCCGCGTAGCGCTCCCGTTGATCCGCGCTCCTCACGCCCGCCACGGCGCGGTATTGGGCGAGGGCCTTCTGCAGGTCGCCCTGCTGGTGGTACAGCACCGCGACGCGATAATGAATCGGCACTTCCCACGGGGTGCCGTCCGCTTTGCGGCCCAACATTCCCTCCAAGCGGGTCAGCGCGGCGGCAGAATCCTTGGCTTGCAGTTCCAGGTCGGCCATCAGGTAGGCGGCTTCCAGGGAAACCGGATGGTTGTCTCCCGCGTCCGCCTGGGCCAGCCACTCGCCGGCCGCGGCTCGATTCTTGAGGCTGTCGCGCTGCAGCACGCCCAAGGCCAGGGCCACCTGCTGGCGCGGGCGGCCCTGGGGCAGGGCCTTGGCGGCGTCCGCCAGCATGGTGGCGGCCAACGGGGCCTGCTGATCCTTCTGCAACACGGCGGCCAGGCGCAGCGCCGCCGCCGCCCGGTGTTCCCCGTCCGCCGCCGGCAGGTAGTCCAGCGCGCGCCAGAGGCGGATCCGGGCGGACTTCAAGTTGCCCGAAGCTTCCGCTTCCCGCGCCCATTCCAGGTGCACCTGTCCCAGGTAGCGCAGCACTTCCGACTGCAAGACCTCATCCTTGAGTTGCGGCAGCACGTCCTCATAGGCCAGCACCAGTTCCGGGAAGGTCTTCTGCTTGGAATAGACCTGGCCCAGGGCCACCGTGACCTGGTAGCGGCGGGGCCAGTCGGCCGGATCGATCAGGGCCAGCGCTTGCCGGTAGTACTTCACGGCCGCCGTGGACTGGTTCTTGTCCGCCTCCTGCGTGCCCCATTCGCGGTAGATCTCCGCGCGGTAGGCGTTCAACTCGTTCTGCTGGGCGGCGAACGCCGGGTCCGCCTCCAGTGCCGCGAACAGCGTGGCGCGGGCGGAATAATCGTTGCCGGCCCGGTACAGGGCGTCCAGCTTGAGCGATGTGGCGTAGCGCTCATTGGCGCGGTCCTTGGGGAGCGCCTTCAACTCCCGCTCGTAGAACTTGATGGCCGCCTCGCGGTCGCTGCCTTTGGCGAGGGAGCCGCTCCACTCCGGATGCTGGGCCAGCCCGGCGGAAATGAGGGCCGCCCGCGGTTCGCCCTCCGGCGTCTTGATCAAAGCGTCTCGGTAGACTTGCAGGCCCTTGTCCGGCTGCTTGTTCTGCACGTAGGCGGCCGCCAGGGCCAACACCACGTCCACGTGGCGGGCGCCGTCCTTGGGGGAGGTCAGGGCGCGAGCCGCTTCCAGATGGGCGACGGCCTCGGCCGGCTTGCCCTGGGCTTGCGCCGCCTGCCCCCAATCCAGCAAGGCGTCCCGCTGCAATGCCTTCACCTTGACCTGGGAGGCCGGAGATTTGAGCGTGGCCGCTGCTTGGGTGTTCAGCTCCAGCAGCTCCGCGTGGTGGCCCGCTTGCCGGTAGTAGGTCTGGATGCGCTCCAGCGCCGTCAGGTAGGCAGCCGTCTCCGCCTCGTTCTCCGGCGGCTTGGCCAGCGCGGCCTCGAAGTGCGCCAGCGCCTGATCGTTGTGGCCCAGGGCCTCTTCGGCCATGCCCTGGCGCAACTGCGCGGTGGGGGTCTCCGCCGCCTGCGGATGGATCGCGGCCAGGCGGCGGTAGGCGTCGAGGATCTTGGCCGGCTCGCCCAGGCTCTCGTATCCGCGGGCCAGCCGCTGCATGTTCTCCTCCGTCGCCTCCACGCGCCCGGCGGCAATCAGTTCCTCCAGCAATTGCGTGAGGCGCACGGTCTGGCCCGACTTCTCGTAGGAATCCAGCAGCGGCGGCACCACCAGGGACTGGTAGGCGGGATCGTTCACCAGGCCCTCCAGATCCACCGACGCCTGCTGCCACAACCCCCGGTTGTAGCGGCAGAAGCCCCGCATGAAGAACGCCCGGCTGCGCTGGACGGGATCGGAGAAGATCGGCATGGGCTGCAGCAGGGCCTCCACCTGCACGCAGTCCTTGCGGTCATAGAGCAGCGCGGCCTGCTCCACCGTGAAGTCCAGCCGCACCTGGGGCGGAATCGTCGCGTTCTTCATGGCCGCCGCCAACGCCGCCGCCGCCTCGTCCCCGCGGTTCAGCTTGCGCAGCAGGGCCACGCGGGTCCTGATCGTCTCCGGATCGTTCTGATGGGGCCCGCCGATCGCGGCCAACCGTTCCAGGTCGCGCAGTGCGTCCTCGGGCCGGTCCGCCAGGGTCAGCAACCGCGCGCGCCCGGCCAGCGCCGGCGCCCGGTATTGGGAATCCTTACCCTCCAGGGATTCCGAATAGAAGGCGATCGCCTGCTTCAGGCGGGCCCTGCCGATGTCGTCGGCCGTGTCCCCCACCGCCGTGGTGGCGTAGAGTTCCGCCCGCTGGAACAGCGCATCGGGCAGGTAGGCGGGGGCGGGGTAGCGCTCGACCACTTGGCCGTAGTAGCCGAGCGCCTGCGCGAAGTGCTGTTCTTCGCGGGCCTGGGACGCCGCCAGCATCAGCACTTCCGCCTTGTTTTCGGCGCTGTCCTCCCTCTTCAGATAGCGTTCAAACTGCGGTTGCGCCTCCCGGTGCTTGCCGGACCGCCAAGTGGCCAGCGCCAGAATTCGCAGGTACGCCGTCTGATCGTCCGCCGAGAGGTCCTCCCCCGGCTGAAACCCGTTCAGCACCGCGATCGCTTCGTCGTATTTCTTGTCGCCGTAGAGCGTCTGCGCCTTCCACAACCCCGCCTGGTTGCGGTGGATGGACTGCGGGTTTTGCGCCGTCATCTGCTCCATGCGCGCCAGGGCATCCTGCTCCCGGCCCGCCGCCTTCAGCAGGGGCAGCGACTGAACCATCGCCTGATCGCGGAAGGCGCTGTCGGGATAATCGGCGATGAGCCGGTCGTAGGCCTGCAGCGACTCGGCGGATTTCAGCTTCGCCGCCAGGCCTTCCGCCAAGGCCAGCAGCGCCTCGTCGGCATAGCGGCCCTTGGGGTACTTGCTCAGGTAGGCTTGGGCGGCGGTCACCACACCGTCGGGATTCGCGGCCGAGCGGTTCTGCCGCACCGCGCTGATCTGCTGTACCTCGAGCAAGGAGAGCGGCACCTCCTGCGCCCAGGCCGCCGGCCCACCCGATGCGGCCAGCAGCAGGAGCAGTGCAAGCAGGCGCGCCGCGCGAATCACTTGGCCCATTGCGTTTCCAGCCAACGATACCGCTCGGGGCGGATCCCCGTGATGCGCACGACTTTCTCCCGGCTCATCTGCCCATGGGTGATCGCCACGTCCCGGCGGGGCACGTCCGCGGCCTGGGCGAGGAATTCGATGCACGCGGCGTTGGCGCGGCCGTCCACTGCCGGGGCGGCCAAACGCAGGCGCAGGGCGTGCTCCCCGTGCCGCCCGGCCCAGCCGGTCTGGCGGGCGCCGGGCTGCACGTGCAGGCGCAGCGTCAAGACCCCCTGCACGAAGCGCACCGGACCCGCGGCCGCGTCACTCCTCGCCGGCATAGGCCCCATCGTCCTCCTCCCCTTCTTCGAGGAACAGCGTCAGCCGATCGTACACCCTGAGGACCAACCGGATGATTTCCTCGCGCTGTCCTTCGGTAATGGTTTCCTCCAGATGATCCAGGTTGCGCAGGATCACCTTGCATGCGCGCACCGTATCCACATAACGCTGATCCATAGCCGCCTGAACGCAGAATCCGCTTCCGTTGCGCCGGCTGCCGCCGCACGCACCGCCACGGGGGCGATGGACGGCTGCGCGGCCCGGCGCGACCGCCGGTCATTATAGTGCGCATTCCCCGCCGTGCGAAGGGCGAATCGCCCGCTGCCGCGTGGCGCCCTGCCGCCGCAAATGCGCCGCGCCGGGTCCTTGTGAAATTCGGGCAAGTATGTTTTGTACGCTGTACCCCTGCGCGCCCCCGCGTCCGCGGCCCGGGCCATGGGGGCGGCCCGGAGCCGACTTGGGCCAGTGGCGGCGAGCGCCCGTACCCATGGGGGAGCAGAGCCCACCAGGAGAGTCAGGATGAATTTCGCGCTGTCCGACGAACAACAGATGCTGCAGAACATGGCCGCCGAATTCGTGAAGCGGGAGTCCTCGCTGAAACGGATCCGGCAGTTGCGCGAAGACCCGGTCGGCTTCTCCAAACCGCTCTGGGGCAAGATGGCGGAACTGGGCTGGCTGGGCATGACGTTTCCCGACGCGGTGGGCGGATTGGGCCAGGGCATGGTGGAGATGGCGGTGGTGATGGAGGAGTTCGGCCGCGGCCTGATGCCCGAACCCCTGCTCTCCACCGTGCTGCTGGGCGGCCAGACGCTGCTGCTGGCGGGCACCCCGGAGCAACAGAAGACCTGGCTGGGCAAGATTTCGGAGGGGCAGGCGTTCATCTCCCTGGGCTACCTGGAGCGGCAGAGCCGCTACGACCCCTTTGACGTCGGCACGAAAGCCAAGAAGGACGGCGCCAGTTGGGTGCTTTCCGGCGAGAAGGTGTTCGTGCCGGACGCGGGCGTGGCGGACCGGCTCGTGGTAACCGCCCGCAGCCGCGGCGGCCGGCGCGACCGGGAGGGCGTGGAGTTGTTCCTGGTCGACCCCAAGGCCAAGGGCGTCACGCTCAAGCCCGTCCCTCAGATGGACAACCTGAAGCGCTTCCTGGTTCAGCTCGACAACGTGCGCGTCACCGAGTCGGATCGGCTGTCCGGCTCCAGCGCGGTGGATAGCGCCTTCGAGCAGGCGCTGGACCGCGCCACCCTGGGGCTTTCGGCCGAGATGATGGGCGCCATGAACGAGGCGTTCCGCATGACGGTGGACTACCTGAAGACCCGCGTGCAGTTTGGCGTGCGCATCGGCTCGTTCCAGGCGCTCAAGCACCGGGCGGCGGACGAGTACGTGCAGACGGAACTCTCCCGTTCCGCCGTGTACTACGCCGCCATGTGCATCGACGAGAAGATGCCCGACTCGGCCAGCGCCGTTTCCACCGCCAAGGCGCGCTGCAACGACGCGTTCCACCTGGTCGCCAACGAGTCCATCCAGATGCACGGAGGCATCGGGGTGACCGATGAGCACGACATCGGGTTCTTCTTCAAGCGCGCCCGCGTGGCGGAGGCGACGCTGGGGGATTCCATCTATCATCGTGACCGCTACGCCCGGTTGAAGGAGTACTAGCGCCGCGCCGGAACCCACGGACGGCCGCGCCCCGTTACCCCAGCGGGACGCGGGCGCGGCCACCGCCTCTGCGAGCCACCCCGCGTGTCCGACCGCTCCGCCGCATCCGCTCCCACAGCCGCCGCCGCCCCGCCCACCGCACCCGCCGTTGCCGCACCGCCACCCACGGTGTTCGTGGACTGCACGGAAACGCTGATGGCCGGCTTGAACACCGGCATCCAGCGCGTGGTGCGCAACGTCGTGATGCGCCTGCCCGCCATCAGCGAAGCGTTGGGCGTGCGCTGCGTGCCGGTCTTCGCCAAGGGCGGCCGGCTCTGGATACTGGACGATCCGGGCGCACTGGCCCGCTCCTCGCGCTCGGGGCGAATTTCCCGGGCGCGGGACCGCTTCGTGCGGCTGGAGGCCTGGTTTGAGCAGGCGGTGCGGCGGCGCTTGAATGGCTGGCCGCGCGTGCAGCGCACCGCGCTCGCCGCATGGGGCGCCCCGCGCCAGGCGCTGAAGCAAGCCGTGCGGCGACTCACCCGGGGCAAGGCCGCCCGGCGGCGCGACGTGCAGCCCGCGAGGCCCGGTCCGGGCGACTTGATCCTGCTGGTGGACGCCTTTTGGACCTCGGACATCGTCCCGACGCTGGCCGCTGGAACCGCCCAGGGCGCGGACATTGTCCCCGTCATCTATGACCTCATTCCGATCACGCATCCGCATTTCTTCGCCCCCCAGATGGTGGAGGAATTTCGCGCCGCGTTCGAGCGCCTGTTGGGGCGCGCCCACGCCGTGCTCACCGATTCCAGCGCGACCCTGGCCCGCCTGCGCGAGTACACCCGCGTCCACTTGCCAGACACTGCCGGACTGCCCGGCGACTTCTGGTACCCCGGGGCCGACCTCGGGACGCTCCCCGCCGGCGGCGCGGCGCCGGCGGTTCGGGCGGACCTGCGCGGCCTGGAGGGCGCCGAGTACGTCCTCATGGTCGGCACGCTGGAGCCGCGCAAGGGACAGCTCGCCGTGCTCGATGCTTTCGAGTCCCTCTGGCCCGCCGGCGAACCCGCGCGGCTGGTGCTGGCCGGGCGGATCGGCTGGCGCTTCGCCGGGATCGTGCGGCGCATCGAGCAGAGCCCGTTCCGCGGCACGCGCCTGACCGCCCTGCACGACGCCACGGACGCGGAGTTGGACTGGCTCTACCGCCACGCCAGCGCCGTGATCCTCGCCTCCCACGAGGAGGGCTTCGGCCTGCCGCTGGTGGAGGCCATGCACCACGGCGTGCCGGTGATCGCCAGCGACATCCCCGTGTTCCGTGAAGTGGGCGGGGACTATCCCGTCTACTTCGCCCTGGAGCAACCCGGCGCCCTGGCGGCGGCGCTGGCTACCCTGCGGGAGCGGCTGCGGGCCGGATGTCGCCCCCAGCCCCGCGCCTGGCCCACCTGGGACGAGGCGGCCCCGGAGTTGATCCGCAAGGCGCTGGCGCTCCAGACTCGCATCCGCACCTCTCCCCCCACCCCCTCCCCCACGTGAGCGCCGCTTGCGGCGCGAACCAGCAGCACTGGGAGGGGGTGCCGGCCGCTAGCCCGGATATTTCACCAAAGGGGAGGCGAAATCCCTTAGAATCCCTGTGTTGACAAGGCGGCAAAGCCTTCAGGGAGGAGGGATTTCGCCATGACGATTCGTAGCAGGGATCA
>JBGPEV010000039.1:0-10830 GCA_041482995.1 bacterium
TGGAGCGGGAAACGGGATTCGAACCCGCGACCCTCAGCTTGGAAGGCTGATGCTCTAGCCAGCTGAGCTATTCCCGCATGCCGCCCGCCGGCTGCCCCCGAATGTGGAACAACCGAAAGGGTATTATGGTCCGGTCCTTTCCGGACTGTCAAGGTTGGACTCTGACGTCACCGCGGGATAGGCAATGACTCCGTTTGGCGCCAAACCGAGGTCCTTCTACGGAATGCGCCGCACTCGCTCAGACCGAATTCACGGGTAGTTGCACGATGGGGCCGGAGTCCGTATTTCTTTCCAATGTCGAGCGCCTCTTGGAAACTCAAGGCCTGCACGCTATTGCTGGGTGCCGATCCATTTCGCCGGACCGGAATCGCAGCGGAATCCGGACAAGATTGGGACGGCGGGAGGATGGGTGCGGGGTTGACCCCTATCGGATAGACTCTGGCCGGTATTAAGCACCCGTCGCGACGGTCCGTTGTCGGCGCGGCCATCAGGCGCCTGAGGCGGCCCGCCCTGGGACACCTTCGGCCTCCGGAGCCGTGCTCAACGATCGGCAACGGATTTCAATCGGTCTGGCAACGCTGTCGAGGCACGAACAAGTCATGATCGTTCTGCGCGCCACTTTCTTGGAATTGTTTTCGCCCTTCGCCATTTCACTGGGCGTGATGACGGCGATGTTGATGTTGGAGAAGGCCTACAAGCTCATGCAGTTGGTCGTCGAGAACCGTCTGCGAACGAGTGAACTCGGTCTGATGCTCGCTTTCCTGACCCCGCAAGTCTTGACGATCACGTTGCCTCTTGCGGTTGTCGTGGGCGTGTTTGTCACGGTCATTCGGCATTCCACGGAATCCGAATTGATTGCGCTGAAGGCCACCGGACGTAGCCTCTGGAACTACTCGCTGGCCTTCGTCGCCTTCGGATTGATTGCACTGGGCGTCACGGCCGCTTTCACGCTTTTGATCCAGCCTTCGTCCTATCGGCGCTATACCGACCTGCAACTGGACATGATTCGGTACCGGGCGGAGGAAAAGATCATTCCCGGAGAATTCAATTACGACTTCGGCGAAAAAGTGATCCTGGTCGGGGGAAGAAAATCGAAACGTGAATTCACATCCATATTCATTGCGGACAAGGTGCTCCGCCTGAACTCCGCGATCATTGCCGCCGATCGGGGAGCGATTGTCGTCGATCAAGATGCGCGGCGGGTCATCTTTCAGCTTGAGACCGGCCACATCTACGTTGCGGACGCCGTTCCCGAGATCATCCGGGTGGTCGATTTCGAAAATCTGAACTACACGCTGGATTTCAGGCCAACGGATAAAGTCGAGACCAACACCTCTTGGGGACTGACGACTCCCGAATTGATTCGGGACTTGAATGACCCGGCGCTGGATCGCACCCGCCGCGATCGGCGCTCGCTTGAGCTGGTTTCCCGCATCAGTATTCCTTTGGCGTGCTTGGCGTTTGCCGTGGCTTCACTGCCGATGGCCATCGTCGATCCCCGGTCGCGGCGATCGGGCGGATTCGTCAGGGCGATTTTTCTCGTCGTCACCTACTATCTGGTATGGATCGGATTCAACGATCTGGCCTATAGCGGCAATGCGCCATCGATCGTTCTGGTCATTCCTCCATTCCTGATTCTCACCTATGGAATCTTTCGGATCTGGTCTGTCAATTCGGACGTTTCCTCTCTTTGGCAACTGATCCGCCGGGCTCGAAGACGCCAACCGAAGAATTAGGCAATCCGCGTGGTTGGAACGGGCAGGTGCGGTCGCGCATGGGCCGCACAAGCCGGAGCGACTTGGCCCGCAGGGGGCTCCCTACTCCGCCTTGCGCAGGATGGTGACCAGTTCGCGAGGCGTTCCCCACACACGGGGCTGCACCGTGCCCAGGGCCGTCAACGTCTCCCATCCAAAGCGATCTCTCATGCGGGCTTTCACCCAATCGCAGTCCCTGACTTTGCAGACGACGAACGTGTTGTCTCCGCGGATGTCCGCCCGGTTCACCCACAGATTGCGCTGCTCGCGCTGAAAGCTGTACGGCAGAGGCTGGGAGGGCAAGTGCAGGGCGAACTGAGACGAGAGCGGGTAAAAGAAAGAGACCACGTACTCCGGATCGCGCATCCCCGATTGCGTCAACAGGGCTTCGGTCTCGGTGCCGGCCTCCCGCCAGCCGACGATTTGCCGGGTGGGGTCATACGCCTCGATCAGGGGCAGGAATGGCCGGTAGGTATGGACGGCCACCAAACTCAATAGTCCGAGATTCAGCACCAACGCCGCGCCAATCAGCACGCCAACCCGGCCCGCACGGCCGCGATCGGCCTGCTCCCGCAGGTCCTTGCCCAACCATATCAGCAGGCATACGGCGCTCAGCACCGCCCAATGGGGGTCGGAATACTCTGAACGCACCAAGGCGATGGTGAAGAAGGCGAGGGGCACAATGGTCATGACCGCGAGCAAGGTCTCTGGGGAGTCCCGCAGGCCCTCGCGGCGCCAGACCATTCCCATTCGCCAGAGCCCCCAACCGAAGAGCAACGGCGAGTAGGTGAAGACCGCTCCCAGCAAGAAATTGAGCGAACTGGTCCCCATCGTCACGGGCCCAGCCTCGCCTTTGGAAAATTGGAACCGGAAGGAAATCCAGTCGTGTTGCTGGTTCCAGATCAGGACGGGCAGGAACACGGCGAGCGCCAGCAACCCCCCGGCGTACTGCCAGGGATTGAGCAATTCCTTGCGGCGGCCTGGAACGATCAAGAGGTAGGTGAACCAGCTCAGATAAAACAGGATCATCGTGTACTTGGAAAGCGCCCCCAGGCCCGCCAGCAACCCCACCAGCAGCATCCAGCGCGATCTTCCCGTCTTCAAATAGGCGATCAGCGCCCACAATGCGGCGACCCAAAACAACACGAGCGGCTGTTCCGTCTGGATGGAGAGGGACTTGGCCTGGAAGAACGCCGTCGACTCCAATCCCAACAACGTGAGCTTGCCGGCGTTCAGGCCAAAGAGGTTGACAGACAGGCCGTATATCAGGGCCAAAAGCCCCAGCGAGACCAGCAACGCTCCGGCCTGCAAGCCCGCCTCCGAAGAGCCAAAGAGCGTCACAAGGGCCCGAATCATCCAGGCGACCATCGGGGGATGCTCGAAGTAGCTGAGCGACCACACGCGGGATTGCGCCCAATGATCGATGTAGTCGGGATGGGGAGAGACGAAGACATCGACGGTCGCCCAAATCACCCCGTGCGCGAGCAGCACCATCCAGAGAAACCGATGGCGAAGGATCAGTTTTCCCAAGTTTGTCTTCATCAAGTCAGGGCAAAGGGGGTTGAGCGCACGCCGGGGAGGCAATGCTCCCGGTCATCGACCCAGGTCAGAGGCGCGGAATTCATTCTCCGCCCAAACTCAGCTTGTCCATTGTCTGCTGCTTCTCATCCGTCCGTACCTCCAGCGGGCCGTGCTACCGCCACGGTGTGAAGCACGTGCACGCTGAAGGGAATCGCGGAGATGATCAAGAGAAATGTCCTGAGGCAAGAGCACACCGCGGGGTTCACGTCCGCCTGGGTCATCCGCAATCCCCTAAAGTGCGCCACGCGGCATCCTGAAGTCCTGGATGCCGAAGATATGGACAAGTGAGGTCAACCCCAACCGTTGGACAGCGGGACACCGGGGCTAAGTTCGAATCCCGTTTTACCGCCCGCGTCCAGCGGCCGCCTGCAAGGACGTTGACTTCCCCCGGTACACCGCATCATGGGTGCGAAATCCGTTCCCCTGACGGGACCGCTCCCGCTTGGACGCTTCCACCAAGGATTTCAACCCTGGAAAGCATGCAGGGATTGACACTCGCACGTCACCCACCGTCACAGCCGCTTGAGTCAGCTATTTGGGTGCCGGCCCTGCTCATCCCTGCTGATCCTGGCCCCCGCGTCCTCAAGCAGTCTCGCAAAAAACCGGCATCGCGGGTCGCCCCAGTCGAGAGTCTTGACGAGGACTCGCAAGCCCATGAGTGTGTCGCGGGGGCCATCGCGGGATATCGGTGTCGATCTCGGGCCAGGCGGGCCTTTTCGTATCCTGGTTCGGGCCTCCTGGTCTTGCAAGGGCGGCCCGCTTCGCGCTGCCCAGGTCAGATCGGTCGCCCCGATTCCGCACACGGAGAAGCGCCAATCAAAAGGCCATGTCGCCTTGGCGATCGTGGGAGGGGGCCCGTGCCAAGGATTTGAACAAGACGATCCGTTGCGCTCACGGGTTGATCCGGTAGACCGCCCAATGCCGGGGACGGTCATAACGGTCCAAATCTCCGGTCGATTCCGCCAGCGGTTTCAAATGGCCCTGCTGCAGCAATTCACGCACCAGCGGTACCGGGTAGCGGCCGCTCCGCCAGTCCTTGTCTTGCATGCTCACCAACAGATAATGTCCGCCCCGCTCATAAAAAGGCCGCAGACCGTCAAAGGTGGTCACGTCCATGGGCAAGCGCCACCCCTCGCCGCCCGTGTAGTGGAGCGCTTGCTGATGACGAAGGCCGCCCGCTTCCACGTAGACCGTCTTCTCGTGCGGCTGGCGCACTGCTGCGACGGCCCGGCCGGCATAATAGGAATCCCACTCCACGACGGATTTGTTCTTGGCCTCAACGACCGCGACGAGGAACGAGAGCGTCAGCAGGACAACGACCACCCATTGCCCCACGGTCAATCGCCACCAGCGCCTCGGCCCCACGGCCCAGCGCACCCAAACCCGCTCCAATCCCAACGCCGCGGTTACGGCAAGGGGTGGAAGGACGGGAATCTCGTAGTAGTCGTGTTCCCAAATGCCGCCCCTCACGACGATCACGTAGACCAGCACGCCCACCCACCATGCGGTCAGCCAGTCCGGCCAAGCTCCGTGAGACGCGGGTGGGGCAGGACGGTTTTTGCGACGAATGGCACTCCAGATGGCCAATGCTGCGGCCCACGCGGCGCACAGACCCACAAGGGGCGTCAGCATCCAACCGAGCCAGAGCGTGATCAACTGCTGGTAGTATTCAGGCCAAATCAGATAGCCCCAACTGCCCAATAGACCTGAATCGGTGACCAGGTTTCGCCCCTCGAACCCATTCCGCAGATAAAGAACCCCGTACATCAGCCACGCCCCAATGGGCACCAGGCAGATCGCGGCAATCAGCAAGCTCCACGGACGGAGGACGCTCCGCCAACCCTGGCGCCGCACCAGCAAGTACACGAAGGAGGCGCCCATATAGAGCGCATACGCCTTGAACAGCGCCGCCAACGCAATCCCCGCTCCGGCCAGCACAGCATCCCGTCCGCGCCCGCGCTCGAGCCAGGCGACGAAATAATAGAAACCGACAACCATGAAGGCCATGAACGGGACGTCGGTCTTCAGGGTTCGGTGGAAATACAGATTGGAGGGAGAGAGCGCATAGATCCCAACCGCGGCCACCAGCGCGAACGTGGAGAGGTCGCATTTCGCCAAACGCGCCAGATAGACGCCACCGAGAAGGGAAAACAGGATGTTCCACGTGCGGCCGACCCATGCGGCTTCGCCGCCGATGATCCAGTAGCCGACGGCCATCAGCAAGTGCAGGAGGGGAAATTCGGCGAAGGTGGTGTTGCTGTCCGGGTCCAAACTCGCATAGAGATCGACGCGGGGCAGCCAGAGGGCGCTGAGGCCATTCCGGTAGATGTAACGGGCATTGGCCAGTGTCGTGATCTGATTCCAGCTCTGCCAGTCCAGCGCGGGCGCGGTGAGGTGGTACAGCTTCAACACGGCGCTGAGAGCCAGCAGGCCGGCGATCAGCTTCCAAGCGCGGGGCGAAACTTCACTCACGGGCGGGATCCTGACTGGCAAGACAGAAATGAACCTCGAGTCCCAGGCGACGATCGTCACCCGTCGTGCGGCTGCGCTTGCCCTGGATGTCGATCTCGCACCGGCGGAGAAACCGGTTCCCAGTTTCCTGCAACGCAATCTCGCCGGGAATCTGGCCTCGCCTGAACTGGCGTTCCGGTTCGCGGTACCGGCCCCCCGCCCAGTCCTTCGCCGGCGCGAGATGCTGCGCTAATGACGGCTACATAAGGAATGTCCGTTCCTGTGTCCGCGAACCCGCACTGGGCTTGGTAATGTGGCACGGAGCCTGGGACATTGATTGTGCAGTTATCATTAGCGGGCGGACCGCATCCCCAGCGGCCTAGGACCCATAGGGAGACCGGATCAGGTCCACCAGATCCACCTTCCACGCGCCTTGCTCCTGGGTCAGCAGAAAAGTTTGGTCCTTGCTGAATTGCTGGCTGGGATTGAATTTGTTGCGATAGAGCACTCGCACCTTGACGTAGGTCAGCGTGCGAAAGCGGTAATTCGCGGAGAGGTAGCGGGGAGCGGGATCTCCCTGGGGGAGCCACTCCAGTTGCACCATGCGCTGCGCGAAGTTCTCCCGGCTGATGCGCGCCTTGCTGGCTTCCATGCCCTGGTCGTAGAGCTCGAAATAGACCTCCTCCCGCCACAGCGTCAACATGCGGCGGAAGGCTTCCAGGGCCTGGGCCTCGATCTTGCGCTCTTCGAACGCATTGGGCGCGGCCGTCGCGGCCGTTGGGAAAGGCGCCAGGTTCAGGGCGGCCAGTGCGGTGAGGAAGGCGGCGGTCGCGGACAGCCGGCGTGTCAACCCCATACGTTCGCCCCTCCTTGGGCGGCAAATCCCTGCCGTTGCAGGCTCAGCCACAGCGCCTCCAGCGCCAGCAGCTTGTTGGCATTGAGCAACATCGCGTCGCGCGTCGCCAAGACGGAGCGATAGCACCGCGCGGCGGCGTCCGGTGGCATCTGCGCGATCCAGGCGCGCAAGTCCCCCTGCCGATCCCGGTTGATGAGATGGGCGGGGTCGGCCTGGGCCCCCAGCAACGCCAAATCCCGGAACCAAGTCTCCAACCATTCCAGCACGAAAGTCCAATCCCCGGATTGGCTCCAGCGGGCCAGCTTGTCGCCCAGGCCCGCCCCAAGGGCCGCCTCGGGATGCTTGAAGGCCTGCAACAAATCCTCCCGGATCGCCAACCAGGCGCCCACCTTCTCCCGCAAGTCCGGCCGCATGCGGCCCTGGGCAAAGCGGACGGCGAATTCCGCCGCTTCCGGCTCCAACGGTGCGGCGGTGCCGCGGGCGGACTCCAGCAGGTCCTTCAGGACGGACGCCGGCAGCGGCTGGAACCGCACCGGCACACAGCGGGAGACGATCGTCGGCAACAAGCGCGCGGTGTCCTCCGCGCACAGCACGATCAGCGTATCGGCCGGGGGCTCCTCCAAGGTCTTGAGAAAGGCGTTGGCGGACTGAGGATTCATCTGCTCGGCTTCGGTGACGACGATCATGCGCCGCCGGGCCAGCAAGGGGTTCAGGCCGAGCCGATCGGTGATTTGCCGTACCTGGTCGATCTTGATGAACTGCCCGTCGGGCGAAACCGTCACGACGTCCGGATGGACGCCGGCATCCACCTTGCGGCAGGACGGGCAGGCGTCACAACTGTCCCCCGCCGCTCCGCTTGGCGCTTCGCAGTTGAGGGCCTTCGCCAGCGTCAACGCCGTCAGCCCCTTGCCCACGTGATGGGGCCCGAGAAAAAGGAAGGCGCTGGGGAGCCGGCCGTGCTCCAGCGCCCTGCGCAGATAGGCCAGGGCCGCATCCTGGCCGCGAATGTCCGTGAATGACACGCTCGTCCTCCCACCCCGGCAGGCGGATTCGCCCGCGGTATCACTCGATGGCGTACCGTTCACCCAGGCGCTGCCAGATTTCCTGCTGCACCGCGTCCACGCTCTGTGACGCATCGATGCGGACAATGCGCCGCGGATTCTCGCGCGCGAGCGTTTGATACCCTTCCAGCACCCGTTGGTGAAAATCGGGCGCGTCCTCGTCGATCCGGGTTTCCGGCGGAGCGGAACGGTTGCCCGCCTTGTAGCGCTCCGTAATGCGCGAGCGCGCCGTGGCGACGTCTACGTCCAGCCAGAAGGTGATGTGGGGCATCACCGGCGCGATCTCCCGCGCGATGAGCGGCTCCAGCGGGGAGAAGTCCAACCCGCGCCCGTACTTCTGATAGGCCACCGTCGCGTCGTGATAGCGGTCGCACAGGACGACCTCGCCCCGCGCCAGGGCGGGACGGATCACCTCGGCCAGGTGTTGAATGCGGTCCGCCAGGTAGAGCAGCACTTCGCACTGAGGGGTCATCACCGCATTGGTGGAATCCAGCAGGACGCTCCGCAGCCCCTTGCCGATGGCGGTGCCGCCCGGCTCGCGGGTCTGGACGATGCGCTGGCCCGGTTGATCCAGGCGCCGGGCCAACCGCCCCACCTGCAGGGTCTTCCCGCTGCCATCGATGCCTTCGAAGGTAATGAATTGGGCCCGCAATCCGGCGCGTGCCGTGCTGCCACCGGCGGGATGCTTCACGTCAGCGCCCGGCAGCGGAGAAGTCATAGGACACCAGATCCCCTTCCTTCAGGTTCAGCTCGTCCGCCCGTCCGGAGGCGATCTCGAGCACGAAGTTCGCCGGCTGCTCCGGAGCGTAGGTGGGCAGACTGAATTCGAGTGTGCCGGGCGCCGGGATCGGAACCCGGCGCTCGATATGCACGATGCGCCGGTTGTCCAGCCAGATCATGTCGATGGGGATGAGCATGCCCTTCATCCAGAAGGTGTAGCGGGACTTCTCGGAGTAGAGGAACAGCATGCCGTCGCTCGGCCCCAGGTGCTGGCGGCCTCCCAGGCCCAGGGATTGGGCCTCCGGCGATTCGGCGACATCCACCAGGAACGTATGGCCGCCCGCCGTCACCCGGGCCTTCGCCAACGGCGGCACCGCCGCCGCGCCGAAGGAAGCGGCGAGGAGCGTGGCCAGCAATACGCCCACCCGCCACCCGGTGTGGCCCCGCCCGCCCGTCAGCATCCCCCGTGCCACCATATGGAATCCACCCGCGCCGCCCGTGCACAACGTGCACTAGGCGGTGCGCTGAAGTTTGATCAGGCGCTTCTTGATCAACTCGCGCCGCACCGGCGGGAGGCGATCGATGAACAGTTTGCCGTTGAGATGGTCGATCTCGTGCTGCAGGCACACCGCCGCGACCTCCTCCAGCACCTGCTCCTTGCGCTCCCCAGACAGCGTCTGGTAGGCGAGCCGGATCCGGTTGGCCCGTTTGACCTCGGCCCGGAATTCGCCCACGCTCAGACACCCTTCTTCGGTGACGATCTCCCCTTCCGCCTCCAGAATGCGCGGATTGACCCAGACGCGGGGCTCCCGCTTGGGCGGCTGGCCCTCTTCCTCGCTCCCATTGAGGAGATCGGTCACCACCAGTTGCAGCAGTTGGCCCACTTGAACGGCGGCCAGGCCGATGCCCCCTTCCGCATACATCGTGTCCAGCATGTTGTCCGCCAACGTTTTCAGTTCCGCGGCGAACGCGGTGACCGGCTGGGCTTTGCGGCGCAGCACTGGATGAGGAAACGTGTAGACCGTCAATACCGTCATGGCGTCGTCAATTGCCTTCCCGAGAGGATTGGCTCGCATCGGCGAGTATACTTCATCATTTTATCGCGAGCCGCCCCAGGGAATCAAAGAAAAATGCCTGCGCGGCCGGTTCGGCAACAACCTCCATTTCCAGCACCCACATCCGGTCGGCGTGGGCAAGCCGGCCCCGCAGTTTGGTGGCGTCCTTCTCGGTGGTGATCCACTCCGGCCGATCGGGATGCGCGGATTTCAGCCGCGCGTCCAGGTGCGCCCGATCGTCGCTGGAATAGGGGTGATGATCGGGATGAACGAGCAACTCCCGCACAGTAGCCCCGGCCTGGACGACGGAACGGCGGAAGCCCTCAGGCTGCGCGATGCCACACACGAGGGACACCGCGGCCCCCGCGAGCGCGGAGACGGGGGCTTGGCGGCCGCCGTCGAGCCGGGTCAGACGCCCGGGCCGATAATCGCACTGGAAGACCGGCTGGCGCACCCGGAGCCGATCCACCAGGTAACGGCGCACCGCGTTCGCATCGCCCAGGTTCGCCTTGCTGATGACAATGACGTCGGCGCGGCCGATTGCCGCCAGCGGCTCCCGCAAGGGCCCAACGGGAAGCGTTCGCCCGTTGCCGAGCCCCTGCTCCGCGTCGATCAGCAGCACATCGAGGTCGCGGGCCAACCGCAAATGTTGGTACCCATCGTCCAGGATGAAGATGTCGGGGTGGTCCAGCACCTCGGCCAGCCGGGCCGCGTCGAACCGGTCCGCGCCGACGTAGACCGGGACCGCCGGATTGCGCTGGGCCAGGAGACTGGGCTCGTCGCCCAGGGCGGCGGGATCGGCCTGCATGCGATCGGCCACCCGCACCCGTCCCACGCGCGAACGGCCAGTGCGGCCGTATCCCCGGCTGAGGCAGGCGGGCCGCAAGCCGGCGCGGGCGGCCTCCCGCAGCAGATAGTCGGTGAAGGGGGTCTTGCCGCTGCCACCCACCGTCAGGTTGCCCACCGAAATGACGGGGCGGCCGGCGTGCCGCGGCTCGATCCACCCGTGCCGGTAGGCCGCTGCCCGGATTTGGACCGCCAGCCAATAGAGTGCGGCCAGCGGCCACTGCACCGGATTCAGCCAGCCGGGCGCAGCCGCAAATCCGCGGGAAGCCAACTCGTCGCGCGCCATGGGGTGGCCTCAGGGCCCATGCCGCGCGGTGCGTTGACCGGGCCGGGGATAGCGGCTGAGGAGCACGGTGAAGGTGTGGTTCACGTCTGGCATTTGGCGAATGTCATCCCGAATGTACGTGATCAACAGGTCGTCACGGCCGTCGCCGTCCAGGTCCAGCACCCGCACCCTGCCCGGCACGATGGGGAAGTTGTCCTTGACGACCTCGTCCGGCCGGGAA
>JBGPEV010000040.1:0-10808 GCA_041482995.1 bacterium
CATCCGGGGACGCCGGCATCGACCTGGTGCTGGATCACTCGGGCGCCCTGACCATCCCGGCCGACGTGCGGCTGGTGCGGCCCGGCGGGCGCGTGGTCTTCCTCGGGGCCACCACGGGCGCGGAATTGAAGCTGAACCTGCGCGAGGTGTTCTTCCGCCAGGTGCAGTTGATCGGCACCACCATGGGCAGCCCGCGGGAATTCGCCGACCTGTTCCGGTTCATCGCCCTGCACCGCTATGCGCCCGACGTGCGCCACGTCTATCCGCTCGCCCAGGCGGCCGAGGCGCACGGGCTGATGGAGGCCGGCAAGCAGTACGGAAAGATCGTCCTGGAGATGCCGTAGGGGCGATCGGGGCGGGCGCGGCATGCCGCGCCCCTACTTCTTGACGGCGCGCAGCACCTTCTCGAACACGGGCAGCGCGCGGTCGATCGCCTGGGGCGCCACGCACAGAACAATGCGGAAATGGCCCGCGCGCCCTAAGCCGCCGTTGTGCTGGGCCTTACGGCCTCTTCTTCATGACGCGGGTCATGTTGCCATTTCGGACCGGCGGAGTAGGTTTAATTCATGGTTATACGACCGTTCCCGAAGCCGGTGCTGGCACTTATCGTCGCACTGGCCCTGCAAGGAGGCGCGCTGGCCGCCGCGTTTCCTTCGCACGGCCACCGGTCTGTGCCAATGGCGATGTCGGATTGCGGCCATGGCGACAATTCCGCCATCCCAGTGGATTCGCCTGATGACGATCGGCAGCCGAGCTGTTGCGGCGATCTTGGCTTGTGCCCTCTTCTGTCGGCTGTCACCTCGTCCATAGTGTTCGAGTTGCCGAGCGCTTATCCGGTCGTATTTTCTTCCGTCACAGAAAACGGACCTGAGCGCGAAATTCCGCCCGATCCGTTTCCCCCTCGTAGCTAGTTCCAAGAGTCCCCTTCCGCTGCGCGCCGTTCTCCGCACGAGACGCTTTCGAAATCTCGCGGGCTGAGCCTAGCGCGTGTGAGCGGGTCTAGTGCGCCTGCTACCGACCCCTCGAGCCGATGTATCGGCAGCCCGTTCGGGAATGGTCCAGGCCGATGCAACGATTGCACGATGTCGGGAGGAAACCATGAAAACGAATTCCAGCCAATTGAATGTCGCCAGCGCGGCGGCGTTTCTGACGGGTGCGCTGCCGGCCAGTGTCAGCACGGGACAAGTCGCGGATCGGCACGGCCAGGGCGAACAGCGTTCGATTGAAACCCCCGGCAAACCGAGCAGCCCAGTGACTGAGACGGACGGCGCTCGGGTTTATACCTATGTCTTCGAACAGCAGGTCGGCCAGCGAATCCCGTCGACTCCCAAAGGCGCGCCGGCGAGCCGCTGGGTGACTCAGCACTGCAAGGCGGAATCCCAGAGCGGCGCGGACAATCGCGTGATTGGCGCCCGATTCCTGGGGCAGCGGTGCGACATCAAGTCGTGACCGGATCGCAGCGCCCGGTAATGCACCAACGGCTTCGGATGCTGCGTCCGAAGCAAGGTTCCACAACGATCGCATTGCGAAATTTTCTAGGGGATCGCGAATGAAACCAACGTATATGCGTCGAGCAGGTCGATTCTGGGCCATGTTCGGACTGGCGAGCCTGCTGCTGGGGCCGTCTTTATGGGGAGCGCCCGCGGACTACCGGTTCGAAACCACGCAGCCGCAATTCCGGATGGGCGGCAGTGTTCCAATCGTTGTGAGTCTAACCCACGTCCCATCCGGAAAGCTGGTTTCCGACGCAATCATATTCCAGACGCGTTTGGAAATGACCGTGCGGGGAATGGACCCCATGCGGGCCAAGGCCACCATGCCGAAGCCTGCCGGTCCCGGCCTCTACACGCTTCAGGCGCCGCTCACCATGGCGGGCGCCTGGACCCTGCACCTGTCCGCGAAGGTGCAGGGGGAAAAGGATACGGTCGTTGGAACCGTGACGTTTACCGTCATCGAGTGAGCCAACCATGACCTTGCATCGTCCTTCACGGCGGCGGCTGCTCCGGCCGATCCGCCTGACCGCGTTCCTTGCCCTACTCGCGCTCCTTGCGCCCACCGCGGCCACCGCAGAGCCGGCGACAGCCGCTGACTTGCCAGGCGGCGACCTGGAAGAACTCTTGCGTCTGGCCGATGGCGCCAACCCAGAGATTGCCATGAGCGGTCAGGAACTCCGCGCCGCCCAGGCCAGGGCCGAGGCGGCCGATGTCTTGCCCGATCCCGTGTTCGGCGTCGAATTCCGCGACAACGAACTCGACGGCGGATGGTGGCCCAAGCGATCAGGCGACCGCCTGTACACGATCCGGCAGATGTTTCCGTTGGGCGGGCGCCGGGCGCTGCGGCGGGAGGAAGCCGATGCGCTCGCCCGTCAATCGTCGGCCCGAGTCAACCTCGCGCGCTCGGATCTGCGCAGCCGCGTAAAGGCCGCCTATGCCGAGCACTACCAGATTGCCGAGCGCGCCCGGCTCAACCGGGAACTCCTGGCCGCCATGGCGGCCTTGGTCAACCTGATGGAGTCCCGCTACGCGCAGGGGTTGGCCAGCCAGCAGGATCTGCTCAAGGCCCAGTTGGAGCGCAACATGCTGGAGACGGACCGGCTGCGGCTGCAGAGCGAACGCGCGCGCGCGCGCATCCGCATCAACATGCTGCTGGCCCGGCCCCCGGATGCCGGCCTTGCCGAGGCGGGTCGTCCGCGGCCGGTTCCGCCGGCGCGGGGCATCGATCGCGATGCCCTGGCCCGCAGGGCAAAGGAACGCAATCCGGCGGGAGCGGTTCAGAGCGCCGAAGTGGAACGCACCGAAGTGGGGCGCAAGCTTTCGGAGCGGTCGGGGTATCCGGACCTGGAGTTGGGCTTCGGTGTGATCGAGCGGGACGGCCGTGCAACGGCCTATGAAGCCATGGTCACCGTGAGCCTGCCGCTTTGGTTCGGCGCCCGCGACGCCATGCGCAGGGAAGCGGCGGCCATGGCGTCCGCCGCACAATCCAAAGCCGCGATGGTTTCCCTTCAGGTGCAGTCGGAGCTTCAGGAAACCCTCGCCGAGCTCACGGCGGCCCAGGACACGTTGCGGCTGCTGCGGGACTCCTCCGGCGTCCAGGCCCGCCTGTCCTTCCAATCGGCGTCGCGGGGCTTTGAGCAAGGCCGCGTCGAGGCGGCGATGGTGATCGATGCCCTAAGGCAGCTTCGCGCGGTTCAGGCCGACATCCTCAACATGGAGATGGAGGAGCAATCCCGTCTCGCCGCAATCGAACGCATACTCGGAGAAGACCTGTGAGCACTGGAAAGTGGATGATCGTAACCGCCGCCGCTGCCGTGATCGCTTTCGCCGCGGCCCACCAATTGGAAAGCCTAAGGCATTTGCCGACGGCGGAGGCGCCCCTCGCTGCCGTGGCCGCCGGTCCCTCTGGCACCATTGCCTACTATCGGCACCCCGATGGGCAGGCAGATTATTCGCCAGTCCCCAAGAACGACGAGCAGGGACGGCCTTACTTGCCCGTCTATGAAGAACAGCCGGCTGCAGACCCGGTGAAACCCGCGCAGAAGGCGGGACGCATTCTTTACTATCGCCATCCCATGGGGCTGCCGGACGTCTCGCCGGTGCCAAAAAAGGACAGCATGGGTATGGCCTACGTCCCGGTCTATGAGGGTGACGAGCCCGAGGCGGGAACGATCAAGGTGAGCCTGGAGAAGGTGCAGCGCCTGGGCGTTCAAACCACTGCCGCGCGGCGGCGTTCGCTCACCTATACGGTGCGCGCCGTGGGCACCATCCAATTCGATGAGCGGAGCCGCGCGGTGGTGACCACCCGCTACGAAGGGTGGGTCGACCAACTTCAGGTGAACACAACCGGACAGCCGGTGGGCAAGGGGCAAATGCTGCTCGGCGTCTACAGCCCGGAACTGGTGCAAGCCGAACAGGACTATCTTGCGGCGCTGGCGGCACAGGAAGAGATGGCCGCGAGCGGCAAGGATGGGGCGTCGGCTGTGCAGCGGCTGACGGAGGGAGCGTTGCAACGGCTCCGGAATTTGGACCTCCCCGAAAGCGAATTGGCACGGCTGCGCCAGGATCGTTCCGCAAGCCGGGTGGTGCCCGTGCTGTCCCCCGTGACGGGAGTGGTGGTGGAAAAGATGGTGCTGATGGGACAGCGGGTGATGATGGGCGAGCCGCTCTACCAATTGGCCGCGATGGATCCGATTTGGCTGGTAGCGGACGTTTTTGAGCAGGATCTGGGGCTGATTCGCCCCGGGCAAAAGGCACGGGTCACCGTCCAGGCCTATCCGGGCCGCACGTTCACGGGAGACGTCTCGTTCATCTATCCCATGTTGAACCCGGAGACCCGCACCGCGCGCATCCGGATCGAGATCCCAAATCCGGCGGCCGAATTGAAGGCCGACATGTATGCCAGCGTCGAGATCGCGTCCCAGGCCGCGACCCAGGCCGTTCTGGCGGTTCCCGATTCCGCCGTGCTGGATAGCGGCGTGCGGCGGGTGGTGCTGGTGGAACGCGAGCCGGGCCGCTTCCAGCCCCGCGAGGTGAAGCTGGGAGCGCGGGGCGAAGGCTATGTTTCCGTGCTGGAAGGCGTGCTGGAAGGCGAGCGGGTGGTCGTCCGCGCCAATTTCCTCATCGACGCGGAAAGCAACATGCGCGCCGCATTGCAGACCTTCACGGCGCCGGGGGGCCCGCAATGATCGCCGGGCTCATCCGCTGGTCCGCCCGCAATCTGGTGCTGGTGCTGTTTGGCACGCTGTGCATCGCCGCGTTCGGCATCTATGCGGTGGCCCACATCGCCCTGGATGCGATTCCGGACCTGTCCGACACCCAGGTGATCATCTACACGGAGTTTCCCGGGCAGGCGCCCCAGGTGGTGGAGGACCAGATCACCTATCCGCTCACCAGTGCCATGCTCGGCGTGCCCCGCTCGCGCGTGGTGCGTGGATATTCCTTCTTCGGCGCGTCGTTCATCTACGTCATCTTCGAGGACGGCACCGACCTGTACTGGGCGCGGAGCCGGGTGCTCGAATACCTGAGTTCCGCAAGCGGCCGGCTTCCCGCCGGGGTGAGCCCCACCTTGGGGCCGGACGCCACCGGCGTGGGGTGGGTCTTCCAGTATGCCGTGCTGGGGGCCAAGCAATCGTTGGCCGAACTGCGGACGCTCCAGGACTGGTACATCCGCTATGCCCTCGCCAAGGCGCCGGGCGTGGCGGAAGTGGCCAGCGTGGGCGGTTTCGTCAAGCAGTACCACGTCGTCGTGGACCCGCGGCGGATGCAGGCCAAGGGCGTGCCCCTGATGCGCCTGATCCAGGCGATCCGCCAAAGCAACCTGGACGTTGGGGGGCGGGTCGTGGAGCTGAGCGAAACCGAATTCATGGTGCGGGGCCGCGGCTATCTGCGCGGCGAGAGCGACCTGGAACAAGTTGTGGTCAAGAGCGTGAGCGGCATCCCCGTCCTGCTCCGCGACGTGGCACGGATCGAGCTCGGGCCGGATGAGCGGCGCGGCATCAGCGAGTTGAATGGCGAGGGCGAGGTGGCAAGCGGCATCGTGCTGCAGCGCTTCGGCGCCAATGCCCTCGACGTCATCGCCAACGTCAAGGCCAAGTTGGCTGAAATCGGCGGCAGCCTTCCGGAAGGGGTGCGCATCGAACCCGTCTACGACCGCTCCGCGCTCATCTATCGGGCCATCGCCAATTTGCGTGGCACGCTGATCGAGGAAAGCGTGATTGTGGCCCTGGTCTGCGTGGTATTCCTGCTCCACCTTCGCAGCGCCCTGGTGGCCATCCTGATGCTGCCCGTGGGCGTGTTGGCCTCCGTGGGCGTCATGCACCTGCTGGGGATCAGTTCCAACATCATGAGCCTGGGGGGCATCGCCATCGCGATCGGCGCGATGGTGGACGCGGCCATCGTGATGATCGAGAACGCCCACAAACGCCTGGAACGCGCGCCGCCCGGCGCCTCGCGCAAGGAGATCCTGATCGATGCGGCCTGCGAGGTGGGGCCGGCGTTGTTTTTCAGCCTGCTCGTCATCACGGTTTCGTTCCTTCCCATCTTTGCCCTGGAGGCCCAGGAGGGCCGGATGTTCAAGCCCCTGGCCTACACCAAGACCTTTGCCATGGCCGCCGGCGCCGTGCTCTCGGTGACGCTCGTCCCGGCGCTGATGGTGCTCTTCGTGCGGGGCCACATTCTCCCCGAGCACCGCAACCCCATCAATCGCGCCTTGATCTTGGCCTACCGGCCGGTGATCGCCGGGGTGCTGCGCTGGAAAAAGGCCACCATCCTGGGGGCGGTGGCCATTCTGCTCGCGACGGTGTGGCCGATCATGCGCCTGGGAAGCGAATTCATGCCCGCCCTCAACGAGGGCACGCTGCTCTACATGCCCGCCACGCTTCCTGGCCTTTCCATTACCAAGGCGGCGGAACTCCTGCAGACGCAGGACCGCATCATCCGCACCTTTCCCGAGGTCGAATCCGTCTACGGGAAAGCGGGCCGGGCCACGTCGGCCACGGACCCGGCACCCACGGAAATGATGGAAACCATCGTCAATCTCAAGCCTGAATCCCAGTGGCGGCCCGGCATGACGCTGGACCGGCTGGTTGCGGAGATGGATCGCTCGCTGCAGTTTCCCGGCGTGAGCAACGCATGGACCATGCCCATCAAGGCACGGATCGACATGTTGTCCACCGGGATCCGCACACCCATCGGAATCAAGGTGTTCGGGAGTGACCTGGGCGAAATCGAACGGGTCGCCCGGAGGATCGAGACGGTGGTACGGGCGGTCCCAGGCACCGCCAGCGCATACGCGGAGCGGGTGCTGGGCGGCTACTATCTCAACATCGATCCCGATCGCGGGGCGCTGGCCCGCTACGGAGTCTCCATGGGCGACTTTCAGGAAGTCGTGATGACGGCCCTTGGCGGCGAACCCCTGACGACGACCGTCGAAGGCCGGGAGCGCTACGCGGTCATCGCCCGCTACCCCCGGGAACTGCGGGACGATCCCGCGAAGATCTCGACCCAGATCTTGGTCCCGGCGGGAATGGGGGCCATGATTCCCCTCGGGCAATTGGCCTCCGTGCGCCCCGCGACGGGCCCGGCCATGGTGCGCACGGAGAATGGCCAACTCGTCGGGTATATCTATGTGGACGTGCGGGACCGCGACATCGGTGGCTATGTGGCGGACGCCCGCCGGGCGGTGCGGGAGCAGGTGAAATTCCCGCCTGGGTACTACGTCACCTGGAGCGGCCAGTACGAATACATGGAGCGGGCGCTGAGCCGGCTGGCGTTCGTCCTTCCGCTGACGCTGGGAATCATCTTGGTATTGCTCTATCTCAACTTCCGCGGGCTGACGCAGACCCTGATCGTCATGCTGGCGCTGCCGTTTTCGCTGGTGGGTGGCCTGTGGCTACTCTATTGGGACGGCTTCAATCTCAGCGTCGCGGTGGCGGTGGGGTTCATCGCGCTGGCGGGGGTGGCGGCGGAAACCGGCGTGGTCATGCTGATTTACCTGGACCGCGCGCTGGAGGACGCCACGGCCCATTGCGCGGCCGAGGGACGCCCCCTCACCCGCAAGGACCTCTACGGCGCCGTGATGGAAGGCGCCGTGGACCGCGTGCGGCCGAAGATGATGACCGTCGTCGCGATCATGGCCGGGCTGCTACCCATCCTGTGGAGCACGGGCACCGGCGCCGAGGTCATGCAACGGATCGCCGTGCCCATGGTCGGCGGGATGGTGTCCTCGACCGTCCTCACGCTCGTCGTGATTCCGGCGATCTACACCTTGGTGCACGAGTGGGGAATGTCCAAGCAGGCTCCGGATGCTTGAGGCGCCCGTTTGGCCTTCCCCAGACGAACCGGGAAAAGCGCGCAACGCGCCCCGTTCAGCAACGCTGCCGCGACTGGGGGCGGGCGCTACCCTCGCGCCTGTCTCAGCGCCTTCTCGAACACGGGCAGGGCACGGTCGATCGCCTGGCGCGCCACACAGAGCGCGATGCGGAAGCGGCCCGCCCGGCCGGGAATAGAATTCGATACCGTCGTGTTCAGTGCGCCAAGCCCATGCGGGTGGCGCGTTCCACTGAGGTTGGCCGTCGATTCGCCGCTCCCAAGATCACGCAAGGAGCGCGGATCCTTCGTTTCACTCCAGCCAACCCGATGCGGTCACGCTGAACCCGAAGGGATGCAATTTGACAACTAAATTGTCGTTATGGCAATGTCCCTTTCATGCAACGACTGAACGCATTGTTGAACGAAGTGCGCCTGCTGTGGCACGTGCTGGTGCAACAGGGGGAGCGCCTGCTGGCCGATCAACCCGTGACGTTGGCCAAGCGCGGGGTGCTGGAGTATCTCGAGCGGCGGGGCGCGGCCACGGTGCCGCGCATCGCCCACAGCCGGCGCGTGACGCGTCAGCACATCCAGGTCATCGTCAATGGGCTGTCGCAGCAACGCTGGGTGCGGCTGCGGGAAAACCCCGCCCATAAACGCTCCGCGCTGGTCGAACTCACGCCACGTGGACAGCAAGCGATCGCCGCCATCCGGGCGCGCGAGGCGCAATTCCTGTCCGGGCTGCCGTTCAAGTTGAGCGGTGGGGACCTGAAGCAGGCGCGCAAAGTGTTGCGGTCGGTGCGAAACACCCTGGAAGGGAAAGATCGGCCATGAGTTCGGACGGATTGCGCGCCGCCGCCGATCGGCGCTGTGGAGCACATGAGGCGGCTTGCCTCGCCCCCACCCCTGGGGCACTCTGGGGACGTCCCAAATCCGAGGACGCAGCCCGGCCCTACCCGTATCAGGAGAATGCGCCATGCCCATGTTGATGGAAGGGACTGCCGCGCCCGCTTTTGCCCTGCCCAACCAGGACGGCAAGACGGTGCGGCTGCAGGACTACCACGGCAAGACCGTCATCCTCTGGTTCTATCCCAGGGCCGACACCCCCGGCTGAACGGCGGAAGGCCAAGGATTCCGGGATCGAATCCAAGACTTCCTTAAGCGCAATACGGTCGTGGTGGGCGTCAGTCTGGACAAGCCCGCCGCCAACCAGAAGTTCGCCACCAAGTATTCCTTCGGATTCGACCTGCTGAGCGACGAGGGCAAGGAGATGGCGCTGGCCTACGGCGCCATCGACGACAAGGAAGCCCGCAGCGCCAAGCGCATCAGCTATCTGATCGGTCCAGACGGCAAGATCGTGAAGGCCTACGCCACGGTGAAGGCGGCGGCCCATCCGGAGCAGGTGCTGGGCGACCTGTAGCACGGGTGTCGACACCCGGCCGGGTTGGCACAGCGGCCGCCCTGCCGGGCCCATCCGCGCAACACCGTGCCCCCCATGCTCAAGTCGGGCGCCCGCCACGTCTCGCGCCTACCCTATCTCAAGGCGATCAGCACGACGCCGCTCACCACCACCAGCACGCCCAGTACCAGCTTGGGGTTGAAGATCTCCTGCCGCAACAGCAGGCTGAACAGCAACGTCCAAATGGGAAACGCCGCGACGACGGGAGAAACAACCACCACGGAGCCCAGGCTGAGCGCCGTGTACATGCAGAGAATCGCGGCAGAAATGCAGGTGCCCGTATAGGAGAACCAGCGCAGCCCTTGGCGCGGCAGCCGGAGCGGCAGGCGGCCGTTGCGGACACGGTAGACAATCACGGCGCCCGTCAGCGACACGGAGAAGGACAACCACGCGGCCATAAACGGAACCGGAAGCAGATCCAGCCCGAACTTCCCGATCAAATTGTTGCTGCCCCGCACGACGGCAGCCGCAAGGGCGAAGAGCAGGTCCGTCCGCTTCCACGCGCGCTTGCGGCCGGGATCGTAGGTGAGCACCATGATGCCGGCCACGGTGGCCAGGGTTCCCAGCAAGTTGGAAAGGGTCAGCGCCTCCCCCAACAGCAGCACGGCTCCTATCGTGGCAAACCAGGGCGAGGTGGACGAGACGGTGGAGGAGACCGTCGCCCCCATGCGCCGGGTGGCCTCGAAGGACATGGCCATGGAAATCATGGGGTGGATCAGCCCGTTTCCCAGAAAGAGCCAGATTCCGGGAGACGTCCAGTATTCCCACTTGACGAAGAATGGGGCGATCAGGGTGTAGATCGTCACCGTGGTCGCAATCGAGATCATCGACCCCGTCTGCGCGTCAACGTAGCGCAAACCCTGCTTGCTGGTCAGCACCGAGAAGCCGAAGAAGAACGACGCCACGACGGCGAACAGCAGCGCGGCATGGGACAGTGCGGGCATCGCGGGGCCAGTTGGAGCCTGCAGTGGACGCCGGAGCGCGGCGCTGGGGCGCGAACCCGCATCCGGAGCCGGTTCGGCGGGGCGGCGGGGCGGCGGTGAAGCGAACCTGCTTATCCCGAAGGCCGCGCCAGCACAAGCCGCGCCCGGCTTTTCTTTTTCGCCCTGCCCGCATAGGGTGTGGGCACCGCGCGCGGCGCGGCAGGCAATCTTGCGGCGCCGGGGGCGGATCGGCGGGGCGCGCCGCCCGATATCGCGAACCCTCCAGCCCACATCAGGAGCGGCAATGAACGAGTCCATGCGAGCCTACGTCCTGGAGGGAACCCCCGACGCCGTGCAGGGCGCGGTGAAAACCCTGCCCACGGCCAACCTGCCCGCCGGAGACGTGACCATCCAGGTGGAATACTCGGGCATCAACCAAAAGGACGCGATGATTCACGCCGGCGTGGGCAAAATGGTGCGCAAGCTGCCCCATGTCCCCGGCGTGGACCTGGCCGGCACGGTGGTGAGCGACACGAGCGGCAAGTTCAAGGCGGGCGCACCGGTATTGGTGACCGGGTATGACCTGGGCGTGGCCCATTGGGGCGGCTATGCGGAATTCGCCCG
>JBGPEV010000041.1:0-10710 GCA_041482995.1 bacterium
ATTGATCGAGCGATTTGAGCCAACTGAGCGAACTGATGCGCTACTTCGCCTTTCTCAGAACTGCTGCCCCGAGAAGCGAAATTCTCTTTGTGGTCTTCGCGGTCGGAGCCTGCCCTCGAGCGCAGCGAAGGGTGTTTCAGCAGTTTTGTTAGACGCTCTAAGCCGCCGACTGGTAGACGGCCTTTTCGAACTCGAAAAACAGCGGCAGGGCCCGCTTGTCTGCAAAGGGCAGCACCTGTGACAGGTAGACGCCGCCGATCCCCTTGGCGGGATCGATCCAGAAGTACGTGTTGGCCAAGCCCGCCCAGGCCAGGCTGCCCGGCGAACGGCCCGTGGGCGCCTGCACGGTATTGATCATGAAACTGAAGCCCCACTTCTTCGGCATGCCCGGGAAGAACTCCGCATCGTTGGACAACGGCGGCATGGCGGTCTTCAGCAACTGGACATTCGTTTTGCCCATCTGGTTGCTGGACATCTGTTTCACGGTCTCCGGCTTCAGCACCTGGTTGCCGTTGCCCTTGCCGCCGTTCAGGATCATGCGCACGAACTTGAGGTAGTCCGGCGCCGTTCCGTAGAGTCCGCCCCCGCCCATTTCGAATTCCGGCTCCTGTGGAATTTCCAGCTCCAGGTCCGGAGTGAGTTTGCCGTCGTCGCCCCGGTGGTGGACCTTCGCCAGCCGCTGGCGCATGGCCGGCGATATCTTGAACGCCGTATCGTTCATCCCGAGCGGCCCGAGGAGGTTGTCCTTCAGGTAAGCGCCCAGCTTCTTGCCGCTCACCGCCTCCACGGCCTTGCCCACGAAGTCCATGTTGATCCCGTACATCCACTGCTCCCCCGGATCGAACAGCAGGGGCGTTTTGAGCGCGGCATTCTGGCACGAGGTGATGCCGGGCAGACCTTTCGCCTGCTGATACTTCTGGATGTCCGTACTCCAGATCTCGTAGGCGAAGCCGGCCGTGTGGGTGAGCAGATGCCGCAGCGTGATCGGCCGCTTGGGTGGACGGATGCGGGGCTGGCCCGCCCCATCGAAGCCCTCCAACACCGCCGCCGCCGCCAAATCGGGCACCCACTTGCTGGCTGGACTCTCCAGATCGAGCTTGCCCTGTTCGATGAGTTGCATGGCGGCCGCGCCCGTGAAGGCCTTCGTCATGGACGCGATCCAGGTGACCGTATCGGTGGTCATGGCCGCGTTCTGGCCGAGCACGCGCTTGCCGAAGGCCCCCTCGTAGATCGTTCCGTCGCGGTTGGTCGCCACGGCGGCCACGCCGGGTACGTCGCCCGCTTCCACGCCCTTTTTCAGGATGGCATCCGCTACCGCTTTCAGAGCCATGACGCACCTCCCCCTGGCAGAGTCTGGAAAACAACCCACCGCGCCGCCGGTGCTCCTGAACACCCGCGCGCTGGTCTGGTTGCCCGGTTGAGAAGTCGCGACTCTATACCCCCGGATGGGAATTGCAATGGGGGGAGCAACGAGGTCAACCGCATTCTCGGAAAGACCGCCACCCACTTCTCCTGAAGTCGTCTCGAGAAAGCGATTGCCCTGGGGGAGAAGCGCGCCGGTCAGCGGGAAATAACCGCCTAGTCCGCGGCAGCCCCCTTGGCCGGCGAGGCGGTGGCCACCGCGCCGCTCTTCACGAGGGCGTCAATGCGGGCGGCATCGTAACCCGCTTCGCCCAGCACCTGGCGGGTGTGTTCCCCCAACCGGGGGGGGCGGCGCACCTCCGGCTTGCCCATGCCCAGCATGTGGATCGGGAGGCCGGGCACCTTGAAGCGGCCGTAGTCCGGATCGTCCACCTCGTTGAACGGATCGAGCGCGTTCACCTGGCCGTCGGCCAGCAGTTGATCCACCGTGTTCAGTTTGGAGCACGGCACGCCGGCCTTGACCAAGTGGCTTTCCAGCTCGAGCGTCTTCCACGTGCCGATGACGGTGTTCAACTTGGAGAGGAATTCCTTCAGGTTTGCCATGCGGCTGGGATTGTCCTTGAAGCGCGCGTCCTTGACCATGGCCTGCGCGCCGAGCGCCGCCGCCAGCTTTTCCCACAGGTTCTGGTTGGCCGCCGCGATCAGTATCCAACCGTCCGCCGTCTTGAACGCCTGATAGGGAGTGGCGCTGGCATGGCCGCTGCCCAGCTTCCTGGGCAGGACCCCGTTCTGGAAAAACGGCGTGAGTTGCACGGTCATCAGTCCCACGGCGCTCTGCAATAGCGAACCCTCGATCTTGGTGCCCCGGCCGGTGAATTGGCGTTGATACAGCGCCGTCACCGCACCCAGGGTGCCCAGCACGCCGGAACTGAGGTCCAGGAACGAGACGCCCGTGCGCACGGGTTCCCCATCGGGCATGCCGGTGAAGCTCATGATGCCGCTATAAGCCTGCAGCAGCGTCTCGTAGCCGGGATATTCCGCCCGCGGGCCGCGCCGGCCATAGGCGGAGATGGATACGAACACCAGCCGGGGATTCACGCCCGCCAGGGCTTCATAGCCCAGGCCGAACTTCTCCATCGTGCCGGTCTTGAAGTTTTCCACCACCACATCGCAGGTCTTCACCAGGTCCTTGATCACCTGCTGTCCGTCGGCGGACTTCAAGTCCACCACGATCCCCCGCTTGTTCAGGTTCACCGCGGTGAACGAATCGCTCAAGTCCTTGGTGAAGGGCGTCCAGGCGCGGGTCTCGTCGCCCTTCGTGTCCTCCACCTTGATCACGTCGGCGCCCAAATTGGCCAGCAGCATGCCGCAGAAGGGCCCGGCGAGGACGCGGGAGAGGTCGAGCACGCGAATACCGGAAAGGGGAAGAGACGTCGCTTTCATGCACACCTGCGCGATTGGGGATCGAGCGTGGTCCCGGGTGCTGAAGTGCCCTCGTGGCATTCCTACGGCTATCGCATCCCCGGCAGGGATTCAAGAATGGCGCGGGCGCGGGGGATGGAATCCTGTGCGCCGCACCGTTGCAAGACCGCGCGCCCGCCGGGTAAGCTGACGAAGCTCACCCGCGCGGTTGGCGCCCGCCGCCCCAATGCGATCTCTCCCGGAGCTTCGCCCCGTGAAGGCACTACTGAGAAAGCGCTGGTTCTGGCTGTGCGTGGCGATCTCCGTCGTGATCCCCTACGGCGCGCTGATGGTGCCGATGAGCCGCAAGCCGGACTTGCCGGCCGTGCGGCAAGATCCGGCCGTTCCCCCCGGTGGCGCCTTTGTGCTGATGCTGGTGGATGTGATGGAGGCCCAGTTGGAAGGCTTCGGTGGCTGGCTGCCCAACGATCTGCCGCTCACGCCGGGTTGGCTGTTGGACAACCAGCCGAACTTCCAGTTGGGCGTGCTCCAGGCGATGCGTCATGCGACGCGCGTGCTGCGCGACAATCTCAGCCGCCAGCGAACCTCCGATGCGGTGCACAAGGAGGCCGACCTCGCATACACCCTGTTCAACAATGACCCCGGCAAATGGGCGTTTCCCTCGGCCGAAGGACAGTTCCAGAAGGGCTGCAACGCCCTGGTGCGCTTCCGCCGGGAACTCGGGCAAACGGCGCAGGTCTACCCCCGGGCGGACAATCTGGTGCAACTGCTCACGCCCCTGAGCTCGGAACTGGGCGGCGCCACTTCGCTCCTGCTGCGGAACCAAACGGGGAAAACTCCCTGGGCCGAGGTGGACAATCACTTCTACTTCGCTCAGGGGTATGCCTACGCGCTGACCGGCATCCTGCGGGCGGTCAAGGTGGATTTCGCCCCCGTCTTGGCGGACAAGAAGGGCCAAGAAATCCTCGACCTGATCCTTCAGTCCTTGGAGGAGAGCCAGTTCGAACCCTGGATCGTTACCAACGGCGGCCGTGACGGCATCCTGGCCAATCACTCCGCCAACCTGAAGGCCTACCTGGACGACGCGCGGCAGAAAATCAACAGCCTGATCGCTATTCTGCGCCAGGGGTAACACCGGCTTTTTGGGGTAGTGGGTCACTTTGCGGTCGAACAGCGGATTCCTCGCAACTGCGCTCGGAATGACAAAGTTGGTGTCACCCCGAGCGCAGTTGCGAGGGGTCTGCTGTTTCCCAGCCCTCAGCGTCCAGGCAAACTGACCCACTACCCCTTTTGTGCGTCCGCACGGGAGCGAGTTCAAAAACAACTTGTAGAAAAGTAGTCTATTTGTTACGTGCGAAACACCCGTGGAAGCACCGGAGAGAATGCGATACTGCCTTTGCAGAAGTTTGGTGTCTTTGAGACAGTTCAACGTATCGTTCATCGGTCGCCGGGGGAGCAGGGTCCGGGACGCCGCCGCCTTTGGGAGGGGCCTTGCGTCCCCCCGACCCGAGGCCGGGCTCCGACCGGTGGTGCAACAGCGAAGCTCATGATCCGCTACGACCTTTATTCTAACTCCGCCGCTTCCGACCAGGGCCTGCAGCACCAGCCGGCTCTGCAAGAACTGGTGGAGAATCTGCGCCTGGCCGGGCTGGAAACCCGCTTCACCCGCGTGCAACAGCGGGAGGAGGGGGAGATGAACCTGGCGAGCGCGAAGTTCGGCGGCGGCGTGAAGGTGAAGAGCGCCACGGTGAAGATGGTCCCGCCGGAGACCAGCCTTCCCGGACTGCTATCCTGGGCGCGCACGGTCCTGACCCGTGTGGACCGCGGGCTGCACGTGGACGTGGAGCGGGTCCGGCAGACCAACGGCGCGGCATTGGCGATCGGGCGCCTGATCGAGCACGGCCGCGTTGCCTTTGTCTCCGGCCTGGATCTTTCCGGGTGGGCGCGTCTGACCGCTGTGCCGGATTTCACGGGTCAGCGCGTCCCTGAGGCATTGGCGGGCCGTCCGGATGCGCAAGGGGAATACCTGCAGCGCCGCATGCGCCCGGCGGGATTCTTCCCCATGATCAAGCCGTTGGTGGCGCTCTCGTTCCTGCCCCAGGAACTGCGCGACCATCTCACCCGCCTGATCTCCGCGCGGGACAACTCGAAGCTGCAGGAACTGACGGAACCCCAAGTGATCAACCTGGGCCTGATCTCCGACGGCCTGGAGCGCTATCAGAAGCTGTTCGATCAATTCTATGTGCTGGTGGCCACCGCGGAGGTCACGGGTGAATTGCCCATGCTGTTCGATCTGCTGGTGCAAGGCATCCCGTTCCCCGCCGTGTGCAAGGCCATGCTCCCGTTCGTGCTGGAAAACCGGATGAACCTGGTGCGCGACACCCGGCTGCTGGTCAACGAGGTGCGGATTGGGTTGCGCCAGGCGGATGTGGCCAAGCGCCAGGACTTTCAAGACGCGCTCGCGTCGCTGGTGTTGGGCAGCCGGCTGGCGCAGGACCCTGCGATCTACCTCCAGTCCGCCCGCCTGCAGCCGCGCGGACCCGATGAACTGGAAGCCCTGGGAGTGCCGCGCCGGCTGTACCTCTCGTTTGTCGCCTCCGTCAATGCCGAGCCCACGGGCACCCCTGAATCCCCCGCGCCCGCGGCCTTGAAACAAGCCTTGTTCGAGATGGTGGTTCAACTCACTTATCAGGCTCAATACAACCACGCCTTCCGGGAAGGCCAACTGCCGCCCACCGTGGCGGTGGCCAGGGACTTGCTGGCGATCCTGGTGTTCGAGACGTTCAATATTGCCAGCTTGAAGGCGCTCAATCCCAATCTGCCCGCGAAGGGCGTGGCCAAGGGGCTGGCCGACAGGACGCCGGTCACCTGGGGCGAAATGATGGACGTGCGCGAGCCCCTGGAGGCGGTGCTCTACCCCCTGGCGGGGCTGGGGCAGCGGCTGGCCGGCGCGATTCACGGGAAGTACAAGGATGCCGATCAGCAGAAGAAGACCTCCGATCTGAGTCTCTATCTGAAGAGCGGGATCGGCCTGCTGTCGTACACCCATTATATCCTGGGCCAGGCCGGCCTGAATCCGCTCATGTGGCAGGCCGCGTTGGAGGCCGGGCGTACGCTGGGGCTGACCGTGCTGGAATCCCGCGACCAGGTGCGCGCCCCCCAGCCGGTGCAGATCGAGGGCTCCACGGACGAGGTGATCCAGGGTTACGTCGTGTTGATGAACCAGGACGACCGCACGATCTTTCCCCTGCGGGCGCGCCCCGAGCTGCTGGTGCTCGCCTACCGCCACCTCTACCTGGTGCGCGTGGCCCGCGCGGCCCGGCGCTTCCTGTCCCACAAGATCATCTATCTGCACGAGCGCTACGGCAGCCGCCTGTTCGAGGTCATCTATCAGCACCTGGTCTGGGGCCAGAATTTGCGGATGTCGCGCCGCCAATTGGGCGAGATGCTGATCGAGGGGCGCGTGCTGGAGCGGGAGCGGCTGCGGGACTTCGGTTATGGCGGCGAATCCATGCCCAAGGCCACGGACAACGAGAATCCGTGGCTCAAGCACCGGGGCACGCCAATGGAGGAGAACGCCACGCACCCCTTTGCCGGCGACCGCTTCGAGCAAACGTACCGGTTCGCGTACAACGAGTTCCTGCAATTGATCCAAGACCACGCCACCGCGGCCCCGCCCACCCGGCCGGGCCTGCCTTCCGCCTGCCGCATCCTGCTGCACCGGTTGGCCGACAAGGAGCACATCTACCACTTGGACCACCCCACGGCCCGCGCGGCATTGGCGGCTTCCGCCGAGGCGCTGGCGCTGGGAGAGGTGGTGGTGGCGTGGGCGCAGGCCAACCGCGAAGCGCTGCTGGCGCCCCAGGAGCGGCGGGAGGCGATCCAGGTGGAACTGCCCGGCCCCCTGGGCTTCCTGGGCGTGCTGAAGGAGATGCACGCCGTGCCGGTGGAGGAGAAGCCGCTCGCCGTGCGCCTCGTGCCGGCCTGGGAGCAGTTGCCGGAAGATCTGGATCCGGTTTCCAGGTCCTTCTACGACACCCTCCGCGCCGCGTTGGATGGGCAATCCGGTTCTCCCCAGGGAGTCCAATTGCGCCAGGCCATTGTTGCCTTGCAAAGCCACCGGACGGCCTGGGGCAACCTGATGCACGTATCCACCGTGATCTTCCTGGACCAAGCCTTGCGGGACAGCCTGTTGCGCCTGATCGTCCCCCGGGCGCCTCTGGCCAAGGATCTCATCAAGCTGCCCGAAGGCCGTGTCCTCTGCCTGGGTAGCTCCTCCTTCGATCAAGGCAAGTTCAGCCGCCTGGTGGCGCGGCCGGAGCGCCGCGACGTCTACGCCACGCTCTCCGACATGGCCAACCGCCTGGTGCGCCTGCAGCGCCTGCGGGACGAGTTCAATTTCTACCGGGACCTGATCGCGGACATTCAACAGATCATCGCCAACTTCAACGTCTCCTACGAGACCGCGTACATGCAAGTCTACAGCCGCACACTGGCGCGGCTGGACCAAGCGTTGAGCATCGCGCCGGAGGATCTGACGCGGGGCGATCTGGCGCAGATCGAGTCGTGCGCCCGCGACGTCAGTGTCATGCTGCACGACATCTACGAACAGGAACGGGCGCTGGGTCTGCGCGACCGGTGGCTCAACCGCACGCTGATCCGGCTGCGTCAACTCCGTCCCAATGCCCGCATCAATTTCGTCGAGCAGCTTTACGAACGAAACGCGGTCGAGGAGGCCGAGGCCAAGGCGGAAAGGAACGAAGGCGGCGATTCCATTGCCGAAGGCAAGTCGAGCGAATTTCAGACGTTCAGCGAGCGCGTGCGCAATGCCGTCGAGTTCCGGGAATGGATGGCGCCCAAGACGGTGGTGGTGCTCTCCCCCAGCAATACCCAGCAGCGTCTCACCATGCACCTGATCGACCAGCTTTACCGGCTGAAGGGCATCTACCTGCCGATCCTGGTGAACATCGCCGGGTGCGAATCCTTCGTGGACGCGCTGCTGACGCGCATTCCTCCCCACCGGCTGTTCAATCTCAACGAGCTTTAGCGCGGCTCGGCCCGCTGGGCGCGGGCTGGGCCGTGGTCAGCGCGTGGTCAGCGCGCGGCGTCGCGCATCTTGACCGCGACGCGCCGCAGGTTCTCCGCCCAGTCCGGCGCCAGATCGTCGGCGATGACCACCGCGCCGCCAATGGCCTTGGCGATGGTCTCCGCCGCACGGGTGGAGCGCTGGGGCGCCACGAAGATCGCCCGGATGCCCCGCTTGCGCGCGTGGTCGATCAACTGGGCCAACTGGGCCGGGCGCGGGTCCTTGCCGTGGACTTCGATCGGGGTTTGCACCAGGCCGTAGGCCTGAGCGAAGTAGCCCCAGGCGGGGTGGAAAATCATGAACTCCCGCTGTCCGGGCTTCAGGTCCTTGAAAATCCCGCGTAATTCCGCGTCCAACGCATCCAACTCCTTCACGAAGCGCGCATGGTTGGCTTCGTAATCGGCGCGGCGGCCTGGATCAGCGCCCACCAGGCCGTCTCGAATGTGGGCAGCCTGGATCTTCACCAGGGGCGGCGAGAGCCAGATGTGCGGGTCGCGCAGTCCTGCCGGGGTTTCGGCCCGGCCCAGAACGCGATCGGCCTGACCGTGCTCATCGTCGTCGTCGGTCATGGGGAGCTTCTCGATCCCCGCATCGGTGTTCACCACGGGCAGGTTGCGGTTGGCCGCCTTGAACTTCGCCAGCCACACGGTCTCAAACGGGTCGCCGACAGCGAAGTAGAGCCGGGAGCGGGACAGGTCCGCCATTTGCCGCGGTCGCGGCTCGTAGGTGTGCGCGTCGGCACCCGGGGGCACCATCACGGCGACCCGCACGTGCGCGCCACCGATGCGCTCCACGAAATAGCGCTCGGGGAGCAGGGTCACCGTAACCGGGAGCGGCGCTTGGGCCTGGGCCGGCACGCCGCTGAACAGGCCCGCCGCCATGAGCGCTCCCGCCATTCCCCACGCCGCGGCGCCTCTCCAGCCCTGCTGCCCCGATCCCATCTCCTCGTCCTTTCCCTCGCTCCGGCGATTGCCCGCGCTCCAAAACTCCCGCCGTCCGTCACGGCCGTCGTCCCCGCAACCAGACCTTGTTGCAAGTCGATTGCATTTGTCAACCCGTGCGGGAAGCGGCGGCAGGGCAAACGCATTCTCGATCGGACTTCAGAAGAAGCCGGTAGTGGCGGGCCTCCAGGCCCGCCCAGCGCCGGACGCTTGCGGGAGGCGCCGGCAACTCCACGCGCGGACGGGCACCCATTCGGCAGGCTCAGGGCAAGCTCCGGCCCATGCTACCGGGCAGGTGTTAGCGGTCGTTCCGAGAATGCGGTTGCCCTGGAGGCAGCGAAATGCGCAACCGGGTTCCCCTGGGGCGCCGGCATGGTATGAAGGGCAAGGAACGAATGCCGCCGAGCGACGCATGAGGAGCGCATGAGCCCGCCGCTGCAGGGAATCCGCGTGATCGATCTCTCCCAGATGTGGGCGGCGCCCGGCGCGGCCATGTACCTGGGGGATCAAGGCGCGGACGTGATCAAGGTGGAGCCTCCCCACGGGGACCAGGCCCGGGGCGTGTTCACCCTGCCGGCGGTGAACGGCGAAAGCCGCGCGTTCTGGATGGTGAACCGCAACAAGCGCGGCACCGTGATCGATCTGCGGCGCCCCCAGGGCCGGGACCTGCTGCTGCGGCTCTGCGAGACCGCGGACGTGCTGATTCACAACTTCCGGCCCGGTGTCGGCGAGCGCCTCGGCATTGCCGCGGCCGCCGTGCACGCGCGGAATCCCCGCCTGGTCTACGCGGCGCTGAGCCCCTGGGGCCAGGCGGGGCCCTATCGCGGGGCGCGGGGCTACGATTTGTTGATGCAGGCGGCCTCCGGCATCCTGGGGCGCCGCACCCTCCCCAATGGCCAGCCGCGCGGCGCCGGCCTGTGGGCCGTGGATACCTGCACCTCGACCTTGCTCGCCTACGCGATCGTCCTCGCGCTGTTCCAACGGGAACGCACGGGGCAGGGCCAGTGCGTCGACGCTTCTTTGCTCAACACCGCCGTGGCGCTGCAGATGGTGGAACTGGTGAAGCCCGTTTCGGAGGCCAATGCGTGGCAGGGCCCGGACCTGGGCACACAGGCGGTCTATAGCGCCTACCGTTGCGCCGATGAGCGGTTTGTCCAGTTGGCCGTGGCCACGGACGCGGAGTTCGCCAACTTGTGCCGCGCCCTGAACCACGAGTCCTGGGCGGCCGATGCCCGCTTCGCCGGCAGCGGCGCTCGGCTGCGGCATTCCGAGGCGCTGGCGGCCCTGCTCGTGGATGCGTTCGCCGCGCACCCCACGGCGTTCTGGGCGCCGCGGCTGCTGGAGCACGATGTGCCGGCCATGAGCGTCGTCCTGCCGGTGGAAGTATTCGAGACCGAGCAGGCGCGGGCCAATGCCGTGTTCGTGGAACTCGATCAACCGGGCGCCGGCGCGACGCTGATGATGAACACGCCCTTTCGCCTTTCCGCCAGCGACCCGCCGGCCTTCCGCCCCTCTCCGCGCCTGGGCGAGCACACAGACGGGGTCTTGCGGGAAGCGGGGCTGAGCGCCGCCGAAATCGCCGCGCTGCGCCGCGACAAGATCGTCGCCTAGGTGGCACGTAACAATTGATTTGGTGGTGGCCGCAGACCTGCACGGGGCTCCGCCCCGAACCCCGCAGGGGCCAGTGGCCCCTGACCCCGTAAGGGTCCCGATCCGCACTGGGAGCGGGTCCTGGGGACAAGTCCGGGTGCAGGGAGCTTGCTCCCTGCTAGAGAGCGCGAGAGGCAAAGCCTCTCGCACATCGTATCGAATTGCTTGTTACAGTCCACGAGGTGGCATCGCCCGGGGGTTGCGCGGCGCAGGCATTGACGCGATGGTTCATCATGGCTTCGCGCTGTC
>JBGPEV010000042.1:0-10540 GCA_041482995.1 bacterium
CTCACCCTTTGCACCCGCGGGCAAACCGCATTGGCTACTTCATCGCACAGCCGCTGTCAACCCCCCTCACTTCCGGACGATCGTCGCGCGGCTTGCTGGTACGTGTAACGCACCTCCTGAGCCATTGCAACCAAAATCATTAACCCGACAGGCGAATTCCTAGGAACCTTCCCCTCCCCGGGACGTTAACAATATGGAGAATGTTTGTTGGAAATAGATATGTTTGATGACGATCGATTTTTGTTGAGCTAGTATAGTGGAGAACAAAGACTTGGCCTCCAGCAGCGCGTCAGGACTCCGGCGCTCAAGCGGGTGGCCACAGGCTGTCCCGGCCTGATTTCAACAGGAAACGTGCGGCGGCGGCCTGAGCAGAGGGAAAGGGAACCATGAACGCGCATTGGAAATGGACCCATCAATCGGGTTACACGGCCATGATCCTCGCGGGGTTGCTATCCGTGTCGGGAGCGCTGGCCTTGGCCGCGCCCGGCGGTGCGATCGAGGACCCCAACGAAGCGGACCGCATTCTGCTGGAACGGTCCAACGTCGCCAAGAAAATCGTGGTGGAAGGCCAGCCTGGCACGCTGCAGGCCGAGCAGGAGAAGCAGGCGCTGCAACGGGCCCAGGAGGGCTGGGAGAGCATGGACAATGCGCGGGCGGCATCCGCCCAACGTCGCGCGTCCTGGGAAGCGGCCAAGCAGGAAGCCGCCCGGCTGCAAGAGCAGCGGCAAGCCAAGTACTGGGAATCCACCCTGAACATGGAGCGGCTGCTGGCCCGCCAGCAGGAAATCGAAGCCACGCGCCAGCGCAACCTGGAGATCGATCAGCAGCGTACCTTGAAGGATTGGAACGTGGTGGGCGAGGCCACCGAGGCGGGCTTCCAGGAGCAGCAACGGCGCGAGGAAGTGCGCAAGGAGAACCTGCGGCGCTATCAGGAGAGCCTGCAGAGCGGCTGGGGCGCCGCGAAACCTCAGGATGGCCAGACGGCGCAGCAGGCCTTTGAAGCCGACCGCCAGAAGCGCGAGCAGGTGGCACTGCAATACAACTTGAGCTACTGGAACCAAGTCAACAACAACACCGAGTCCGGCCGCCAACAGCAGGATGCGCTGGAGAAGGCCCGCCGCGACCTGCAACTGGGCCATCTGCGGGAGCGGCTGAAGGAGTGGGACACCATCGGATCCGCGGAAGAGTCCGGCCTGCGGGACCAGTCGGCCCGCGAACAGGCCCGGCGTGCCAATGCGGAGCGCTATCAGCAGCAATTGCGGGAGGAATACAACGCCTCGCGCGTGGCGGGCCAAGCGGTGACGACCCCCGGCGCGGCGCCGCCTGCCGCGGCACCCGCCACCGCACCGGGGACTCCCTCTTCCGCCACCCCGGCCCGTTAGTCCTTTCCCCCCCAACGGCGGCGCGCTGGACGGAGCGCCGGGGGGCGGTGTAGGCTGATCTCATGCATCCCCACCGCAGGTTTCTCCTGGCCGCCGCCCTGGCCGCCTGGGCGCTGGCGGGCTGCGGTTCGTCCCAGCCGGCGTTGCCGTCCTTCCCCGGCTATCCGCCGGCGGCGGTCTATCTGGACGAGCAGGCGCGTCTGCGGGAGCAAGTGCAGGCCGTGCAGGCCTATCAGGCGCGCGAGCGCCTGCGCAATCAGATGCGGGCCGCCCTGCGCGCCGATGCGATGTGGCGCCGCTCGGAGGAATTGCGTGCCCAGCGGAATCGCGAAGTGGCGTTCCGCGAAACGCTCCGCCGCCACAATGCGCAGCTTCACTTCGAAGAACTGCGCGAATACCAGTCCCTCCAGTAACTGCAACATTCCGTCCGGTGCCGGGCTGCCCCTCTCCAAGTGTTGGCGGGACGGGCCGGAGCCTGCCCCGAGGCTGCCGAAGGGGTGCCCGTCCGCACGGCCAGCCCATGCTCCTGGATTCCAGGGCGCCCGCAATGTCCGGCCAACCCGCCAGCACGGGGTAGCTGCGGGCCTCCCGGCCCGCTCGACACGAGGCGGCAGGCGGGGACGCCTGCCACTACCGCTCGCCTCTTAGGGCTTGGATCGACTTTGCGGCCGCCCCGCCTGGATTCCCTCCACGTTCCCCGGCCCGGCGATTCCGTGTAGGCTGCGAAAGCTTTCCACCGGACCGGAGCGACGCACCGTGGCGTGGGCACCTCGAACGATCGGATTGATCGGCGGCGGCGGCAGGATGGGCACGCTGTTCGCCGGGCTGTTCGAGGCCCGCGGCTACGCGGTGCGGATCGCCGGCGAGAGCGCCGATCCCGGCTACGGCGGGCTGGTCGCCGCCTGCGATGTCGTGATCGTTACGGTGCCCATCGCCGAGACGGTGCCGGTGATCCGGCGCATCGGGCCCCTGCTACGCGCGGAGCAGTTGCTCTGCGATCTCACGTCCATCAAGCGCGAGCCTGTGGCGGCCATGCTGGAAACCCGCGCCTGGGTGATCGGCCTGCACCCGCTCTTCGCCCCCATGCCCACGGTCGCGGGGCAGAACGTGGTGCTCTGCCCGGCCCGCCCGGGTCCCTGCCGCCCGTGGCTGGAGGCCTTCCTGGCCGGCCACGGCATGCACCCCGTGGAGCTGACGCCCCAGGGCCACGACGAGGCGATGGCCTTCATCCAGGGGCTGACGCATTTTCTCAACATCACGTTTGCCCGCACGCTGCAGACCCGCCATGCGGATCTGGATGCGCTGCTGCGGGTGTGCAGCCCGGTCTACCGGGTGTTCTTCGCGGTGCTGAGCCGCATCCTCAGCGGCGATGCCCGGCTCTATGGGCAGATTCAACTGCTCAACCGGGAAAACGTGCCGGTGCTGCGGGAATTCCTCGCCAACGCCCAGGACCTGCTCGCCAGCGTGGAAGCCAGCGATTGGGAGGGCTTCCACCGCATCTTCGCGGAGGCCGCGGACTACCTGGGCGGCTTCAAGACCGTGGCCCGCGACGAAAGCGATTTCCTGATCGACCAGATGCGCCTGTACTTGGAGCGCAAGGAACGCCCAACCTGACGCGGCAGGTTCGCTCCTGGCGGAAGGCGGGCATTCCACGTCTTGGCCCCGATCTTACAGGGCACGTCCCCGCCGACTACGCAACCAATCCCTACTTTTCAAAGACTTGACTGACGGCAGGGGTCACTTGGCGCCGGGTACGCAGTTAAATTGACTCGCCCAAGGGGATTGATATAGGTTCGGACCCGCTGCACATTGCGACGGGCCAGTCTAGCCCCGGCGAGCGACTGAAAAAAAGATAAAAGGGGGAAGATCATGCAGAAACGGGAAATTTTCGCGGGCTTGGCGCTCGTCGCGCTGCTGGCCCAGGCACCATTCGTCTACGCCCAAAGCGACTGCTCGAAAATCGTTCCGCCTTCGCCCTGGGGGGCGGACGACCAGACAGGCGCCACCAATCGCGTTACCTCAGCGGTGACGAAGGCCGCCGCCGCGGAAATTCAAACGGGCAACGTGATCACCATGACCAACAAGTTGGTGGATGGCGTGCCGCTGTTCGGCTCCCGCTTCACCAAGACCATTCTCACCGCGACGACGCTCGCCCCGGGGGCAGCGTACGGTGAAAACCAACTGACCTTCATGGAAGACACCTGGCTGAGCCAGAGCCACGTCGGCACCCACCTGGATGGCATGGGCCACATTGGGCGCAAGGACTGCTATTTTAACCAGACGCCCATGGGCAAGTATATCAACCAGAACAACATGACCCGTTTGGGCCTCGAACACTTGAAGTCATTCGCCACGCGCGGCGTGATCATCGACCTGGTGGGGGTCTATCAGCAGGACGGCAAGCTAAAATCCAACGCCGCCTGCCGCAAACCCTGCCTGGACAAGGGAACCGTGATCTCCGCCACCGACCTGCAGGCCGGCTTGAAGATGTACAACGTCACCCTGCGGGAAGCCGATATGGTTATCCTTCACACCGGCTGGGGCGACCTGTTCGCGCAGTATCCGGCCCAGAACGCGCTGTACAACAGCGGTGAACCCGGCATCGGCAAGAGCGCGGCCGATTTCCTCATCAAGGCCAAGGTGGTGGGCGTCGGGGCGGACACCTGGGCGGTCGAAGTGATTCCGGGGGAAAGCGCGAAGGAGGCCTTCGCGATTCACCAGATGTTGCTCACCGACAACGGCATCCACATCATCGAAAACGTGCGCACCGACCTGATAGCGGACGAGTCGGCACGCACCAAGCGCGCCACGTTCTTCCTGAACATGACGGTGCCCAAGGCCGTCGGCCTGACCGGCAACTTTGTCGCCCTCGAGGCCATCCAATAGCGGGGCCTCTTCACATTCCCGATCCGCCGCGGCCGGTTCCCTCCAGCCGCGGCGGGTCGCTTCCTTCCCGTCCGGCACCTTGATTTCCTGCAAGACATTCGCGGCAGTTGGAATCGCACTCCTGCTGGCTTCCGTGGCAGCCCACGGCCAACCCGACCGGCGGTTCGTGATCGCCTTGGCGAACCTGACGGAAGACCCCGCCGTTCCGTTGGAAGGCACTGGCTTCACGGGACCGGAAGTGCGCGGCAGTTTCTCCCTGGCGGCGCGCTTGCTTCCGGTGGAAGTGGTCTTCTATGACAACGCCCAGGACAATGCCAAGGCGCTGGCCAACGCGGAGGACGCCATCCGACGGAAGGTGGACGTCTACATCCTCTACCATGGTGACGGCGCGACCAACGCGCGGATCGTGCGTCGGCTCCGGCAAGCCGGCATTCCCGTTCTGGCCCTGCTTCGTCCCGCCACGGGAGCGCCGCTCTATACCGTGGACAACCGCGGCGCCGGCATCCTGGCGGGGGAAAGATTGGCCCAATACGCCCTCACCGCTTGGGCGGGCAAGCCGCTGGCCGCCGTCGCCGTCGGTAATCTGACCGCCGGTGGCCCCCACGCCGAGCGCGCGGCCGGGGTCCGTACCGGTGTGATGGGTGCCTTCCCGTCCCTGGCAGTGGAATCGCTCAATACGCAGGGTCAACCCCAACGCACGATGGGACAGTTGACGGCATTCTTGGCCAGCCACCCACTCCAGAAGGTGCTCATCGCCGCCTTGGACGATGCCACGGCTCTGGCGGCCAAATCGGCGGTCGATGCGGCTGGGAGGCAGGCCGACGCCGCCATTGTCAGCCAGGGGGTGGACCGGTCGATCCACGGAGGGATGAACGACAAGAAGGAACTCGATCCGAACAACCGGGGATCGATCGTGGTGGGCTCCGTTGCGTTCTACCTGGACCGATTGGGCTACACGGTGTTGCCCTTGGCCCTCCAACTGGCACAAGGCCAAAGCCTTCCGGAAAAGACGGTGGTCGGTCACGAGCTGGTGACCGCGGCCAATGTCTTCACCCTCTACCCCCCCTACGACATGAACTAGGCTATCGGCTGGAGCCCGCAGGGGGCAGGTAATAAATGGCTTCACGCCCTTGCCCGGTGGGCGTGGCCGAGGTGACGAAGCTGATGCCGCCGCTCCCGTTGAGCGTCAGCACGGGACTGAGCCCAAAGGTGTGGAGAATTTGTCCATCGGGCAGCGTATCGCCCACGGCGATCCGCCTGGCCAGGCCGTCCGGCCCCTCGGCGAAGATCGCGACTGGCGCTGGCCCGCCATCCACGGCAGCGGCGAACGCGACTTGGCCGGCATGGCTCATGGCCGGCCAGGGGCCGAAACCGGCAAATTTGCCTCCCGATGGGGCGTCGTCCCCCAGCAGGGCGACCGTCCGCAGTCCCTGCGCCCGCCACACGAAGACCCCGGCCGCACTCGAAGCATCCTTGAGCCGGGCGGCGAAGGCGACCTGGCCCGAATCGCTGAACCCAACCCGCTCGGAAAACTGCGCGAAAATGCCACCCGCGGGCGACGGGCTGCCGGCCCCCAGCAGGAGGCGGATGCCCTGCTTGTCCAACAGGAACAGCCCCCCCACCACCGCGCCCTGCTCGACAAGGGCCGGAAAAACCACTTGGCCGGAAGCATTCACGGCCGGCACCCCGAACCCACCGAAGGACCCGCCGCCCGGCACCGGGTCTCCGCTCGCCACGAGCTTGCCGAGGACCCCGCGCCGGGAACGGAAAATCCCCTCGCCCCCTTCACGGCCACGCCGCACCGTGGCCAGAAACACCACCTCCCCGCCGGGGCTGAGCGAGGGATAGTGCAATTCGGCAAACCCGGCGCCGGGCAGATCGGGGACCTTTCCGCCGGCGCGGGCCACCGTTTTCAGGCCGCCCGAGGCGGCGAGAAAAATGCCTTCCGCGCCTCGGCCCCCGGAAACGGAGGCAACAAAGGCCACCTGGCCCTGGTCGTTCAGGGCGGGCAACGGATGGCTCGCGAAACCGGAAATCTCTCCTCCGCCCGGCACGCGGTCGCCCGTCTGGGCGACCTTCACGATGCCGGTTGGCGATCCCAGGAAAATTCCCTCATCGGCCGGACCCCGAGCCAATTTGGCGAAGAAGGCCACTTGGCCCTTGCCATTGACGGGCGCCAGCACCGGTTGTTGGTTCACGTCGAAGCGATCGAAGGACCCCCCGGCGGGAGACTCTTGGCCGGACGCCACGATGCGAATCGGGGTGGCCTGCGCTTGGGCGGTGAACGCCGCGGCGAGGGCAGCCCAGCCGCAAATCCGCGGCAGGACACGGCGCAATATCCTTCTACGGCGCATGGGGTTCCCGGAAACAAATGGACGGTACCGATATTCGGGCCGCATATTGGCTCTTGGCCCCGTTGGGAGGCCAGTTCTAGCACCACCACCTGCCGGATACCACCCGGGCCGCGGGAATCCCCGATCCCGCGGAGTCCACGGTGCGCACGCCGTGGAACGTTCAGTCAAACGCAGGGGGTAGCCATTGAGGTGCGGAACCTCCTCCTTCAGCCAGCGCCCCGCGCGCCGGGGGCAAGTGGCCCAACGCCCCGGCAGGCGGTGCGCACACGGCCGTGTTCCCCGCGCAGCGCCGCAATCCCGTCCCAAATTGACACCCATCGGCGGCGGGGCATAGAATGCCGTTGCGTTTTCTTTCCCAATCCGCAAGAGGAAACTCAGTGCTGCCGTGAAAGGCCAGCCCGGGCCGGAGCCCGCTTTTTGGGACCGGGCCGGCGCGCGGGCCCGGAGCGACGGAGGAATCGGCGGGCCGCAAGACCGGCGCCGTCAGCCAGGTTCATCAAAAGGAAGGAATCCTCATGAGTTCAATCGCACTGTTCACCTCCCCCGGCGTGGAATTCTTGCTCCGGTGGATCCACTTCATGGCCGGCATCACCTGGATCGGCCTGCTCTACTATTTCAACTTCGTGCAGGGCGCCTTCATGGCCGAGGCCGCGGCGGCCGCCAAGCCGGAGGTGACCACCAAGCTGCTGCCCCGCGCCCTGTGGTGGTTCCGCTGGGCGGCGATGGTTACGTTCATCGCCGGCTGGCTGATGATCCTCAAGAAGGCGGGCGAGGGCGGCGGGATCGCCTGGAATCCCTACTGGGTCTCCATCCTGCTGGGCGGCATCCTGGGCACGATCATGTGGTTCAACGTCTGGTTCATCATCTGGCCCAACCAGAAGTTCATCATTGAGGCCACCAAGGCCGCCGTGTCGGCGGGCAAGGCCGTGGAGGGCCTGGGCAACCGGCCGCGCGTGGCATTGCTCGCCTCCCGCACCAATACGATGCTGTCCATCCCCATGCTGTTCTTCATGGCGGCGGCATCCCACATGCCCTGGATGTCCGTCCACTAGGCCGAAACCGCCGCCGGGCCTGGAGCTGTCCTTTCCAGCGCCCCTTGAGGAGAGTCGCCATGAAGAATCCATTGGATACCGTGAAGGGCACCTTGTGGGCGGGGTTCATCCTCACCCTGGTGCTGTGGTTCATCGTCGACGTCATCATCTTCCCCTGACCAGCCGCCAATACCTGTAGGGGCGTAGTAGGGGCGCAGCATGCTGCGCCCCTACGTGCGCCCCTACGGCATTGATGTCCCCCCATCTGGGCGATGTCGCGATCCTCGCGATTCGGGCGAGCGCGGGAGGAAGAAGTCCCGCGCCGCGGGGAGGGCTGATTCATTTCGTGGCCGGCCCAGCGCGCGCCGCATCCGCCGGGAATATCCCAATCTGCGCCGTTGTTGCTGCAAGGGAGTGCTCCTGCCGCCGGCAGGGAACCATCAGACCCTGCGTGTCTCGGGGAATGCACATGCTGCGCTGGGAATCCCTGCTGTGCCGGGCCAACGGCCGCCGCGCGTTGTTGCTGGGGTGCGCGCTCTGGCTCGCCGCCGGACCGGCCGCGCGGCCTGCACGGGCGGTGACCTTCATTGAGCAGGCCCAACGCCTCGAGCGCATCTACGGCGCCCTGTTGGACTTGCGGCCGGGCGAGCCTCCGGGCGGATCGGAGCACGGAATCGCGCTCGGCGTGGAGCTGATTCCCGTGCCCGCGATCGACACCCGGGTGGGCAGCAAGAACGAGCCGGTGCATCCGCCCCCGGCGATTCCCCGCGCGCGGCTGCGCTACGAAGGCGTGCTCGCCGGCGGCCGGCGCGGCGCGGCGCTGGGGGGCATGGCGGGGGTCACCTACGAGCCCCTGCTCACGGTGGGCGGCTATGGGGCCACCTGGCTGGGCGGCGAAGCGGGGCTGACGTTGCACTGGCACTTGCTGGCGGTTGCCGTGCGGGGCTATACCCTCTCGGCGGAGGTGCAGGGGCCGATCACCGCGACCGGCGCCGCGGACCGGTTCACCCTCGCCACCCACGGCGCGGACGTGCGGCTGGGCCTTGCGCCGGGCGCGTGGCGCGCCTACGCCGGCTATGGCGGCGGGGAGTTGGACGCCGCGCTGCGGGTGGCCGAGGACGGCGCCCGCATCCGGGAGCGGGGCCGCTATGCCTACCGGCTGGCTGGCGTGGCCCACCAGGGAGAACGCTGGCTGTTGGTGTTGGAACAACAATCGACCGAGAATTATCTGCGCAACGTGATCCTGGCGGCAGCCTGGCGTTTCTAACCAAACGCCGGGCGCCATCCGCCGGCGGGGGGCGACCGGTTTTACCCACGATCCGTATTGTCTCCTGATGGTCAATCGGAACAACCCATCTACTGTGAAAAGACGGAGAGTGCAAAAATCTGACAGCCGGGCACATGGGTTCGGCCAGGGTTGCCGCGCGCACCACTTTTTCCTACGATCCGCCCCTCCGTGCCCGCCAACTCCCAACGGCCCTCCATTGGGCGGGCCCGCTGGGATTCCGCACTGAATGGCTACTGGAGCATCGCCATGGTCTCCCCATCGGGGCTTGCGACGCTGTTGCTGCTCACGCTGACTGCGCTGCTGGTCATCGGGCTGCCCTGGGCCGTGGCCCGCGGCGGGCGGCGCCTGGGCCTGCCGCCGGCGCGGGTGCGGCGCAACGCGCTCATCGTCGCCGCCGGGGTGCTGGCGTGGCTCGCGGTGACCGGAGGGGTCGCCGGGCAGGGCCTGCTGCTGGACTTCCAGGCGCTCCCCCCGCCCATGTTCCGCGTTGTCCTGCCGGGCGTCGTGTTGACCGCCGTGCTGGCGTTCTCCGCGCCGGGGCGGCTGCTGGCGCACGGCAGCGGCTGGGGCCTGCTGATCGGCTTCCAGGCCTACCGCATTCCGGTGGAATTTATGCTGGCCGATCTCTATGCCGACGGCGTGCTGCCCGTGCAGATGACCTATCACGGCCGCAACTTCGACATCCTCACGGGGATCACGGCGATCGGGGTAGCGTGGCTGGCGGCGCGCGGCACGATCCGCCGCGCGGGCATCCTCGTGTGGAACGTGCTGGGCCTGGGACTGCTGGTCAACATCGTCAGCGTGGCCGTGCTCTCCACGCCCGGGCGCCTGCAGGTGTTCACCGAGGGCCCGCCCAACACCATCGTTTTCCATTGGCCGTTCGTCTGGCTGCCCACGATCATCGTGCTGGCCGCGCTGCTCGGCCACCTGCTCGTCTTCCGCAAGCTGTGGGCGGAGCGGGTTGAGGCGGCGCAAGCGCCGGGGAGAAGCGGGTTGGCGTAGGGGACCGTTCCGCTGAACTGGGGTTGGCAAATGTGAGGTGAGTAATGCGGTCGCAATGCGACGACGCGGAGCGCCTCGGATGCCGGACCGGAATCTATTGCCTCCGTCCAGGGCGAATGATACAAATCATCGGTAAAGTATCACTCGCTCAATAGACTCCAACTCGTGTATCATTGGATGCAACCGACTGATTTTACAAGTCATCAATGGGGACGTAGGGTCCGCTCGCCGTCGGGCCATTGGGCGTTCGTACCGCATGCGCTGCCCCCAGACGTGACTTTTGATGCCGAGTTGGTGAGATGGCTGGTTCCGGCGGAACGCGCCATGGGGGAACTGGCTGGCTTGGCCCGGATGCTGCCCGATCCCCACCTGCTGATTCGGCCGTTCGTGCGTCGTGAGGCGGTTCTGTCCAGCCGCATCGAAGGCATTCATGCCACACTGTCCGATCTCTACCTCCTTGAGGCCGGACGACCCGCCGCCGAGAATGGATCGCAGGACCCACAGACCGTGCAGGAGGTTGCCAATTACGTCGCAGCGCTGGAATTTGGAACCCAGCGGCTGAGCGAGATTCCCATTAGCCTGCGGCTGATCCGGGAG
>JBGPEV010000043.1:0-10515 GCA_041482995.1 bacterium
CCAGCCGCACGATCACCCACGCCGTGAACACCGCGAAGGAGACCGCCGCGACACCGAGCCCCCAGGTCAACACGGGTTCCCATTGGTAAGGCATGCCGCGCCCCAGGCGGCTCACCACAGCGATGGGGCGGGCCAGGTGATAGAAGAACACGTAGCGCGCGCCCGCGTCGACCAGATTGACGGCCGCCTCCAAAATCACGCCCAGGATCACCGCCACTCCCACCGCCGCGCCGGACGACGCAAAGTGCAATCCGATCAACAGAGAGCATGCGCAAAGGGGCGCCATGAGCAGGACGGTCAATCCGATGGCAGCGCACACGTGCCGGGCCACCTGGGCTGCCGTGTAGACCTTCACGCCCTCGCGCACCACGTCGCCCCAGCCGACGGTGACCGCCACGATGAGACCCGCCAGGGCGGCCACGGCCAGCACCAGACCGGTGGCCAGCACCAGCAGCGCGAGCAGCTTGCCCGCGGCCCATTGCCGGCGCGTGATGGGCAACACGAGCACGGTCTTGGCCGTGCCCAGGGAAAACTCGCGGGAGAAGGACATGGCGCCCAGGATCAGCACCACGAAGGCGGTCAGGCGCAGTCCCAGTCCGGCGCCGTCCGCCCACAGTTGCGGCCCCGTCAGCACGTCCAGGGAACTCTCCGGCGGGCGCAGGGCGCCGGCCGCCATGCTGGCCGCCTCCAGTCCCAGCACCACGGCGACGAGAAAGTAGGGAAAGCGCTGCGTGAACAGCTTCACGCCTTCCTGCCGGGTCAGCTCGCCGATCATGGGGACTCCTGCCGGCTATTCAGGCGCTCCGCGATGTCGCGGAACACCTGGTCCACGGCCCGTATACCGCTCGGCTCACCGAGGGACTGCTCCAGGATCAGCCGCCCGTGATCCAACACCAGTGCGCGTTGGCAGAGCCGCTCCACCTCCGGGAGATGGTGCGAGCAGAGGAGGAGGCTCACCCCATGTTCCCGTCCCAGATTGGCGATTAGCTCGTGAATCTGCGCGCGGCCGACCGGGTCCAGCCCCGTGGTGGGCTCATCCAGGACGATCAGGCTGGGTTGATGGAGGAACACGGCGGCGAGGCCCAGCCGCTGCTTCATGCCCATGGAGAAGCGGTCGAACCGCTCGTGGGCCCGCTCCGCGACGCCCACTTGATCGAGCATGCGCTCCACGCGCCCGGGTGGGACGCCTTGCAGGCGGGCCAGCAGCCGCAGGTTGGCGCGCCCGCTCAGTTGAGGATAGAAGCGCGGCGCCTCGACCATCACGCCCAGGCGGCGGCGGTGGGCTCCGCTGCGCAGTCCCAGGATCGGTTGGCCATCCAGCCAGGCTTGCCCGGCGGTGGGCCGGGCCAGGTTGCAAAGGATCTTGATGACGGTGGACTTGCCCGCGCCGTTTTGCCCGAGCAGCCCCACCGCCTCCCGCTCCCCGATGGCAAAGGACAGGTTCTCCACGGCGGTGTAACCGCCATAGCGCTTGGTCAGCCCCTCCACGCGCAACACGTCGGCCATCGTGGTTTCTTGCTCATGGCGAAAAAAACTGCTGAAACACAAAGACCACAAAGACCACAAAGGAATGCCAGATTTATGATTCAACGCCGCGGCGAATTCCTCGCTGCCGGCCGGAAGTCGGTCATGCCCCAGCCGAACCGGGGAAACTCCATGCCCTCAAAGGTCCTATTGCCGCCTCCCCTCCAGTGCACGTGGATTTCCGGTACTCATCAGCGCAGTTCTTTGTGGTCTTCGTGGTCTTTGTGTTTCAGGTCTTTCGCAGTGTCGAAAGAATGCGCTCTACACCTCGTCCCCGGGAATGACCTCGGTTTCGGCCACGCCCGCCTTGCGCCACTCCAGGAAGGCGGGCAGCGCGAGCATGGTTTCCACGTAGCCGCGGGCGCGGGGATAGAGGGTCAAGTCCACCTCATAGGTGTCAAACCGGCTGCAAACGGGCAGGTACATGCAATCCGCCATGCTCCACGCGCCGAACAGGAAGGGACCCGCCGCCTTGAACTCGTCCCGCAACCCCTCCCACATCGTCAGAGCGCGGCGAATGTCCGCCTGCGTTGGGTCATCGAGGGGCACGGGCGAGCGGCGGCGCGCCAGATTCATGGGCAAGTGCTCGCGCAGGCTCGCGAAACCCGCGTGCATCTCGGCGCTCACGCTGCGGATGCGCGCCCGCAGGCCCACGTCCTTGGGCAGCAGGCGATCCTTGCCCAGGGTCTCGTTGATGTATTCCAGAATCGCGATGGACTCGTACACGACGAGGCTGCCATCCACCAGCGCGGGCACGCGGCCGGCCGGGTTGACCTTGAGGATTGCCTCCTTGTACCCGTCAGTGAACAGCGCCACGCGCTGTTCCATGAAAGGGATCCCCAATTGTTTCAGCCCGATCCAGCCGCGAAGGGACCAACTGGAATATTTCTTGTTGCCAATCAACAGCAGCGGTGTGGCCATGGGCCAGCGCTCCCTCGCTCAAGTCCTTCTGCGCGCCGGGCAAAGAGGCATCCCTGCCCGGGCGCGGGATCAAGCGGTGTCCGCATCGTCCGTCTCCTTCTACGGACTTTGCGTCCATGGGGCAAGGTGGCCAGTTGGTAGCGGCTCGCCTTGCTAAGACCTACCAGGCTACGGAAAAACCCCAAGTTGAAGGGCCAACAACAACGAATCCGCAGATTACGCAGATTACGCAGATTTTCTTGCAGACCTCCGGGTCCGTCTGCACGAAGTCCCCACAGAGGACTCAACGGGATGGAATTTCAAGCAGATTCGCTCCCCAGGCGGGTCCTAGAGGAAGATGGACATGCCGTCCGGGCTGTACCGGCGACGTGCAAACAAATCGGCGCTCAGCCTTTCGGATCGAAAATCGATCTGCGTAATCTGCGGATAGGCAGTTATACGGTAGCCTGCTAATCCAGCGTCCCGTGAAAGCGGCGATAGCTGAAGAACAGCAGCACGGCAGCCAGTCCGGCCAGGATGCCCGCCTGGTGGAGCACGTAGACGGTTTCGCCGCCTTTCAGCAGGACGTTGCGCATCAACCCGACGTAGTAGGCGATCGGGTTCACATAGGTGAACACGCGCAGCCAGAGCGGCATGGTATCCACGGGAAACATCACCCCGGAGAGCATGATGGCGGGAAAAAGCACGAGCAGCCCGGCCAGCGTGGCCTGCTGCTGGTTCTTGCAGTAGGTGGAGATCAGCATCCCGACGCTCACCGTGGCGGCGAGGAACATCAGGGACGCCAGCACCAGCGCCCAGAGGGGGCCGCGCAAGGGCACGCCGAAAACGGCCATGGCGACGCCCAGCGCCAGCGCCACGACGACGATGCCCAGCACAAAATACGGGATGGTCTTCCCGGCGATGATTTCCCAGCGCTGCACGGGGGCGGCGATCAGCGTCTCGAAGGTGCCCAGTTCGCGCTCCCGGGTGAGGGACATGCTGGTGAGGACGATGGTCACGATGCAGACCAGCATGCCCATCACGCCCGGGACGAGAAATTGGGAGCTTTCCAGGGAGGGGTTGTAGAGGATGCGCACGTCCAATGCCACGCCGGTTGGGCCGGTGGGCAGCCCATTGTGAGCCGCTTCGTCCTTCAGCACCTCGGCTAGGGCGGCCTGCAGGTAGCCCTCGGCGGCGCGGGCGCGCACGACATTGCTCGCATCGATGAGCACCTGGAGGGGAGCGGCACCCCGGGCGGCCCCGCGCGTCAGCCCCCCGGCGGGCGCCACAAAGGCCGCGTCCGCCTCGCCGGCCTGGATGGCATCGGCGGGGTCCCGGCCGCTGTGGGCCGCGACGAACCAGCCCGAAGCCAGTGCCCGGCGGAAGAGCTCGTCGGCCAAGGTATCGCCGGGCTGATAGACGGCCAACAGGCGGATGTTGCGCACCTCCGTGGACAGGGCCGTGCCGAACACGGTCAACTGGATCACGGGCACCCCAAATACGATGAAGCGCATGCGGGGGTCGCGCAGAATCTGCAGGAACTCCTTCTTCAGGAAACCGATCAGCGTGCGGTTCATGGCTCCACGTCCTTCTTGAAACGCTTGGCGGCGCCGACGACCAAGAGGATCGTCAGCAACGAAAGGGCGACAAACGGCAGCCACAGCTCACCCACCCCGGAGCCTTTCAGGAACACGCTGCGCACGATCACCATGAACCAGCGGGCCGGCAGAATGGCCGTCAGCCAGCGGAACACCAGCGGCATGCTCTCAATCGGAAAGATGAATCCGGACAGCAAGGTAGAAGGCAACAGCCCCGAGACCATGGCCACCTGCATGGCCACCAATTGGGAGCGGGTGGTGACGGAAATCAGCAGCCCTTGCGCCAGGTAGGCGGTGAGGAACAGGAAGCACCCGGCGATGAACACCCAGTGGCTGCCCCGGAAGGGCACGCCGAAGAACATCCGTGCCGCGATGTAGATCACCGCGATGGCGATCAGCCCGATCACGTTATAGGGCGCCAGCTTGCCCAAGATGATTTCAATGGGGCGGATGGGCGTGGACAGCAGCATCTCCATGGAGCCGTTCTCCCATTCCCGCGCCACGGTCAAGGCCGTGAGCAGAATCGAGATGATGCCCACGATCACCACCGTCAGGCCGGGCACGATGAATTCCGGTGTGCCCAACTCGCCATTGAACAGGAAGCGCGTCGCCATGCGCACGGCCGGCGCGGGGCCAGGCGGTGCCATTTGGCCGTTGGCCGCGGACTGGATGCCCGCCAGGTAGCTGAGAATGGACCCCGCTGTCGTATTGTCCGCGCCGTCCAGGACGATCTGCACCCGGGCCAGTTCGCCCCCCATCAGCTGCTTCTCGAAGTTCGGCTCGACGATCAGCACGGCGGCTTCGCGCTCCGACCCGATCCGCTCCACGGGATTGGACTCCGCGGGCACGCCGTGGGTGAAGAATTTGCCGGAGTTCTGGAAGATCCGCACCAGTTGGCGGGAGGCGGCGGAATGGTCCCGGTCATCCACCGCCAGGTGAATATCCTTGGCGTCCAGATCGATGGCCACTCCGAAGATGGTGACCATGAACAGCGGGAGCCCCAGCGCCAGCCCGAGGGTGAACGGATCGCGCAGGATGTGCCGGAACTCCTTGCGCGCCACCGCCAGGACGCGGCGCGGGCTGATGCCGGGGCGCCGGCGCTGGACGGGGGCCCGGGGGGTCATCGCTGGTCTCCCTCGATGCGCTGGATGAAGACGTCCTCCAGGCTGGGTTGCACCAGACGCACGGCGAACTCGCCCGCCAGTCCCGCCTGGGCCCGGGCCCAGCCGTCCACGTCGCGCACGAAGGCGTGGTAGCGCAGGCCGTAGGGCTGCACGTCGGCGAGCGGCCGCAGTGCCTCGAGCTGCGTCGCGTGCGTCCCGCCGGCGGCGCGAGGGGTCAGCTCGTACACGCCGTGAGGAAAGGTGAGGGACTTGAGCCGCGCCACCTCGTCCAGGGCGATGATCTCGCCGGAGCGCATCAGGGCGATCCGGCCGCACTGCTCGGCCTCGTCCATGTAGTGGGTGGTGACGAACACCGTCTTGCCCTGGCCCGACAGTTGCCGGATCAGCGCCCAGAAGCGCGCGCGGGCCACGGGCGTCACGCCCGCCGTCGGCTCGTCCAGGAACACCACCCGCGGCTCGTGCAGCACGGCGGCGGCGAGAGAGACCTGCTGCTTGACGCCCCCCGGCAGGTCGCGCACCAGGCCGTCCAGCGAGCGGTCGAATGCGATGAACGAGAGCAGCTCGTCGCGCCGCCGCAGGAAGTCCGCCCGGCGCATCTTGCGCAGGTCGGCCGCGAAGCTGAGGTTCTCCGCAACCGTGAGATCGTTATAGAGCGTGAAGCGCTGGGACATGTAGCCCACTTGGCGCTTGACCGCGTCCAGCCCGTCGGCCAAGTCGTGCCCCGCCACGCGCACGCGGCCGGCGGTGGGCGGCAGAATGCCGCACAGCACGCGGATGGTGGTGGTCTTGCCCGCGCCGTTTGCGCCGAGAAACCCAAAGATTTCACCCGGATGAACGGCGAACGAGATGTTGTTCACGGCATAGAAGTCCCCGAAGCGCACGCTCAGGCCCTCCACCTGGACGGAGGCGGACTCAGCCGGTTTGGGGGACATCGTGGCCTCCTTCGGTGGCGCGGATGAAGAGTTGGTCAAAGGTGGCGGCACGCGCCTGGGCGAGCAGGGCGCGGGGCTCGCCGCTGGCCAGCAGCACGCCGCCCTGCATCAGGTGCGCGCGGGCGCAGCGCTCCGCCTCGTCCATGTAGGCCGTGGCGACGACGATCAGGATGCGCTCCGCCGCGAGCCGGTAGAGCAGTTGCCAGAACTCGCGGCGGCTGATGGGGTCGACGCCGTTGGTGGGCTCGTCCAGCAACAGGATGCGCGGCGAGCGCAGCAGCGAGCACATCAGCCCCAGCTTCTTGTACATGCCGCCGGAAAGCTTGCCCGCGGGGCGATCCTGGAACTTGTCCAGGCGGGTGATGTGCAGCAATTCCTCCCGCTTGGCCTGGAAGACCGCGCGCGGCAGGGAGTAGAGATCGCGGAAGAAAGCCAAGTGCTCGGCCACGGACAAGTCCGGGTAGAGGCTCTGCTGCTGGGGCATGTAGGCGAGGTCTTCCCGCACCTGCGCGAACTCCACCGGCACCCCGTCCAGGCGGTAGATCACGCTGCCTTGATCCACGTGGAGCAGGCCGCTCAACGTGCGCAACAGCGTGGTTTTGCCCGCCCCCTCCGGACCGACCACGCCGTGCATCAGGCCGGCCTCGAACCGGATCGAGATGCCCGCCAGGGCTTGGGTCTGGCGCAGGCGCTTGCTGACGCCCGCGACGGCGATCCCGTAAGCGGGCAGGGATTCAGGAGCCGGGGCCATCGCTCACTCCGCCTTTTCCGCTTCGGGCAGCGCGACCTCAATGGGCATGCCCGGCTTCAGCAGGCCATTCGGGTTCTTGAACAGCACCTTGACGCCGTACACGAGCCGCGTGCGCTCCTCGCGGGTCTGCACGTTCTTGGGGGTAAACTCGGCCTCGTCGTTGATCTTGATGACGCGGCCGGTCACCGCGCGATCCTGCAGTTCCGGCAGGTGCCCGCTCAGCTCCATGCCGATGCGCAACTGCGCCAGCAGCGGTTGGGGCACGTAGACGTAGGCCCACACCTGGCGCAGGTCGGCCAGCGTGAACAGCTTGGTGCCGGGCGCCACCTGCTCGCCGGGTTCATGATAGCGGGTCAATACCGTGCCCGTGAGCGGCGCGGCGACGTTGCACCAACTCACCCGCAGCGCGGCGTCGTCGTGGGCCGCCCGGGTGTGGTCCTCCTCTTCCCGGGTGGCGGCGTTGGCGCGGCGCAGCATCAGGATGCGCTCGTAGTCGCCCTTGGCCTTGGCGGCGGCGATCCGCAGATCCTCGCAGGAGAGCGTGACGATGACCTGACCGTCCTTCACGGTGTCGCCCTCCTGCACCGTCACCTTGGCAATCACGGAGGAGACGCGGGCGGGCACGTCCACCTTGGTCGCTTCAATCGTGCCCGCGTAGCGGAACGGCCGCTTGAAATAGCTCTGCAGGCTGAAGCCAAACAGGGGCACAAACCAACTGACGCCCAGCGCCGCCGCGGCGAGCAGGATCACGACGACGATCGACCTCCGCACCATGTGCCGCTCCTCGATTAGTCCGCACTCCGCGCGGCCTTGGGGGCGCCGCCCGCGCCCAGCGCCGCGGCGGGGGTGCGCAGCCCGCGCAGCAGCGCATCCACCCGCTGCACGATGGCCTCGTCGGAGAGCACTTGCCGTTCGATGGCTTCCACCATGGGCGCGATCTGGGGCAGGCCGGCGTGGCGGATCGCCACCTGGGCGATCAAGCTGGGCAGGTTCATCGCCGCAAGCAGCATCACCAGTACGTTGAAGGGGGCGAGCGGCGCGATCTCTCCGGCCGCCTGGGCTTGGCCGATCAGCCGCAGCATCAACTGCACGTGCCGGTGCAGATTGGGCCGGAGGAAATCCACCGGGGCGGGTTCGCCCATGGGCACGTCGCGCAGCAGCGCCAGCAGCAATTGCCGCTTGTCCCGCGCAATACGCGCGAAGGCCAGCATGACGGCCCGCAGACTTTCCAAGGGCGAGGAACCGCTGCTCGCCTCCCCCTGCAGGGTGGAGAAGATCTCCTCGTAGTATTCCTGCAGCACCCGCCGCGCGAACGCGTCCTTGGTCTTGAAGTGATAGTGGAACATGCCCGGGTTGACGCGCGCCTTCTTCGCGACTTGGCGCACGTTGAGGCCCGCCACGCCCGTGCGCGGCAGCAGGTCGCGGCCCGCTTTCAAGAGCCGCGTGTCCGTGTTGCGCGAGGGCCGTGCCATCGAGACTCCTCGTGTTGCGCTCGTTCCCGCGGAGGATCGTAACTGGTCGCCTGTATAACTATACAAGAGACCCATTACGAGTCAAGTATCCGGCTCAGGGCGGCAGGGCAAGTGCGAAGTCCGGGCTTGATGTATCCGCTGGGCCGTCCCGCGCTGCGCGCGGCCTCAACCCCGGCCCTTCTCCAAGGGCCAACTGCGGGCGTGGAGCAGGGAGAACGGCCACTGCCTCAAAGCTGGCCCACAGGACTCCCTCTCCAGCGCCGCAGTTGGCGCCTGGAGAGGGCGGGGCCCGGCGAAGCCGGGAGGGTGAGGCCGCGCGGAGCGCGGGACGGGCAAACGTCCGCCAAGATTCATGCCATCCGGCTTCAAATCCACTTTGCACTTGCCCTGGCAACGGGGGCGGGCAACGGTGCGCTGAGTTTCAGGGCCTCGCAACGGAAGCCAACTCTTTTATCGGACTACGGATTTCGCCATCACGGAAACGAGGCGTTTCACGTGGAACATCCCCCGCCAGACGGAGCGGCTTCGGCGACGGGCCGGAAATGGAGAGTGAACAGGCGGGAGAGGAACGGCGCCGGCAGGCCCAGTTGTGAGCCCGCCGGCGCAAGACCGAGGCTGCGGGTCCGTCCCCTCGGGCTGGATTGCCGTGGGGACGGCCGGAGCTTCAGGTCACTGCGAGAAGGTTGTCTTGCCGCCGGGGTACGCCAGCAGATACGCCCCAGTATCCGAGCCATTGATGGGGGCTCCCGTGGCATCGTCGGCCACGGTATTGGACCCGGTGATGGCCACGCCGGCCGCCTGGTCGGTGTAGGAGGGCGCCAAGTCGGCGACGGCCGTGTTCTGCACCAGCGTCGCCGGGCCAAAGGGCGCTGGAAGCGCCGCGCTCAGATACATCTTGATTGCGGTCTGGGCGGCGTTAGCCTCGTAGGCGGACCCAGCCAGCGGTCCGGTGCGGCTGAACCCGGCAAAGGTTCCAATGGCGGTGTTGGTGTTGCTCAACACCGCCCCCGTGCCGGTAACCGCGGCACTCAGCGTCAGCCCGGCGGCGATGGTGCTGAGATCCACCGGTTCGGTGAATGTGACCGTGATGACCTTGTTGGTGTTGTCGTAGGCCACGGTCTGGACGAGGGGCGGAATGCCGTCCACCAGATAGGCGATTTTCTGGTTGGCAGGCACGGCGTTGCCAAACAAATCCGAGACTCCCGTTTCCAGCTTGACGCCCAGGCCGGTACGGACGCTGAAGACATCGTCGAACGCCAACGTCAGCGCCTGGTATTTGGCGGCGCCGTTCGCATCCGAGTCCAGGTTCAAATCCACTCCCGGCCAGGCCGAGAAGCTACCGGCTGGCGCGTAGACGACGGTGCAGCCGGTGCACGCGCCGGACGGAACCGGACCGGTCCCGACCGAGGCCAAGTTGGGCTGACCCGTGTACAGGGGATTCACCGTGGCAGTCACAAGCGTCACCGCGGACAACGTGACATTGTCCGGCACGCCATTGCTGGTGGCGTCCACGTTCAGGGAGGCCTTGGCGAGCGGCTCCGAGGCGAGCAAAGTGAACACGTGCATCGTTGAGGTGTCGCTGGTGCGCGCCGGGTCGCGCAGCACCGTCACGATGCTGCCCGTCGTCGTGGCCGTCGGTGTGCCGGAAGCGCTGTCAGCGTACGCAGCGGTCGTGGTGTTGGCATTGGCCGTGGTTCCCCGCAACGTCAGCCGTGCGACCGGATAGTTCACCGGGGCGGCGGTCAGGGAGCCTTGGCCGATGCGGGGCGGGGTGTTGTCGACCATCCCCACCGCGGTGGAGGCGCCGCCTTCATTCCCGTTGATGTCCACCGGACTGACCGTGATGTTCAGTCCCATGGTCGTCCACGGATCCGCGCCTTGAATCTCGTTGATCAGGCTGTAGCCGGCGAATGCGCCGCTCGCGGAGTTGTCTCCAAGGGCGGTCTGCCACGCGGTCCAGATTGGGGTCACCGAGGACGTGCTGGTATCGGACGTGCCCCAGGCGAACTGCGTGCCGGGATTGAAGCTCAATGGAACGGACCCGATCACAACAGAAGGCCCGACGGTGCGATTTGCCTCCGACAGCACGAGGGCTTGGCCCCGCACCGTGTAGCCGTAGGCATTGGCCACCGGGCTCCAGTCGATGCTGGCGTTGGTCGCCGGAAACGTGTTGCTGATGTTGAAGTTGTCCGCGTTGGACGCGAGTACCGTGGG